>NZ_JBSXNH010000043.1:0-67633 GCF_056857535.1 Vreelandella sp. L-25 | reverse complement strand
TTTCCTTTTGGTTCATGGTGTTAGGGGTAACAACATGATACCGGCGGGAAAGCCCCCGATCTCGTTGATAGCACTGAAATTTTCAACGCTATTCAGGCAGTTACAGCACCACCTGTGGAAAAGTGGGGAGACGCTAGTCATCGCTTGGCAGGGCCTTGGCTAAGCAGTACGCGCCCAGCCCAGCAGCGGCTGAGTTCGGTCGTGCATATCTAAACGGGCCTTTAAGCGTACCAAGTTCCAGTAGTGGCCGTTGAGCGCCCGAGAGAGCAGCAGCGTATCTGCCGGGGGCTGAAGACGATCCATGGCGGCCCACACTTTGGGGGTGAGCTCCCGCAGGCGGCGATGAACGCGCACGTCGCTGAAATCCTGCTCACCGGGGGCGAACAGCGGGGTAATACACTCAGCGGATTCGCGATACAGCGCCAGCGGAGCGCCTTGGCCCAGGCGGCCGCCCATCTTCATCAGCGCGTCATCCATGGCCATGGGGTCTTGGGAAAGCGTGGCATCCAATAGCTGCATCATGGCCTTTAGACGCGCCTCGGGAACGGGAATCACTGCGCCCAAGTCGTAAATCACTAAACGACCCTGATCGTCGCAGGCAAAGTTGCCTGCGTGGGGGTCAGCGTGCAGCTCACGGTAGGTAAATAGCTCCTCGGTAATCCAGTCTGCCAGTGCAACAGCCACTTTTTGACGGGTAGCGTCATCCGCACTCTCTAAATCCCGCAGCGGAGTGCCGTCTACAAAGCGCATGGCCAATACGTGTTGGCCGGAGAGCTCAAACAGCGGCTCGGGGATCACCAGCGCTGGGTTATCTTGGTAGCGCTCCCGGTAACGGGCCAGCGCCTGGGCCTCCGCGTGGTAGTCCAGCTCGTCACGCAGCCCGGCTGCCAGCTCCTCAAACAGCGCATCTAGCCGTGCCTGCGGGACCTTGAACCAGCGGCCAAGACCCATAATGCGCCTCACTTGTTTAAGGTCGCTCTCTAAAATCTCAGCAAGCCCTGGATACTGCACTTTAAGTACTACGGTTTCCCCTTCGTGGGTCACCGCTTTGTGCACCTGACCCATCGAAGCGCTGGCAAAGGGGCGCTCTTCAATCTCGCGGAAATGCGTTTGGATGTCACCGTACTGCAGCACTAGCGCCTCGCAAATTTTCGGCCAGGGCATCGGTTCAGCCTGGCGTTGCAGGCGGGCCAGCTCGTTGGCCAGTTCCGGCGGCAGCAGGTCATCCCACTGGGACATCATTTGAGCCAGCTTCATGGCCGGGCCTTTTAATTCAGAAAGCCCTTCAAACAGCGCCTCACCCAGCGCCCCCCAATCCGCTTGGCCGCCTAACCGCGTTTTCAGCAGGGCACCACCCGTACGCGCACCCAGCCCAAATAAACGTCGTGTTCTACCGCGCTCGCGCATAAAAACCGCCTCCCAGTGCTTTGCGACAGCTTACTCAATCCGATAACTTTATACAAAAACTATACAAACAAATGACACACGACACCTTTTAAGTACCTGTATAAATTTTCACGCCTCGACGTTCAACCCACTGAGCGGCTTCTGCTACCATGACACTCTTTCAAAGACCGCTACCAGGGCCTACCGTATGCGCTTGATTATCGCCGAGAAACCCAGCCTCGCCCGTGCCATTGCCGACGCCCTGCCCGGTGGCGGCAAGCGCCAGGAAGGCGCGATTGTGTGCGGCGATACCACGGTGACTTGGTGCCTAGGCCACCTGCTGGAGCAAGCTCCACCGGAAGCCTACAACCCCGCCGATAAACAGTGGCGGCTCGACCGGCTGCCCATCGTGCCCGGCACGTGGCAGCTCGCGCCGCGCTCCAAAGCCCATGGCCAGTTAGCAGTGATTCGTAAACTGATCAAGCAGGCTACCAGCGTTGTGCACGCTGGCGACCCAGACCGCGAAGGCCAGCTGCTGGTGCAAGAGGTGATCGAGCATTTGAAGTACCGCGGCCCGGTGCAGCGGCTATTGATTAGCGACCTCAACCGCCCAGCGGTCAGCCGCGCGCTGGCCAGCCTGCGACCGAATACTGAGTTTCAGCCGCTGTTTCAGGCCGCCCAGGCGCGCTCACGGGCTGACTGGCTGTATGGCATTAATCTCACCCGCGCCTGGACGCTCACCGGCCGCCAAGCTGGGCACGATGGCGTGCTCTCGGTAGGCCGCGTACAAACCCCGGTACTTGGGCTGATTGTACGGCGGGATAACAGCATTCGTGATTTCAAACCCCATCCGTTCTACCCGCTTTGGGTAGATTTACAGGTGGCGCAAGGCCAGCTGCGTGCCTGGTGGGCTCCTAAAGCGCATCAACCTTTGGATGAGCAAGGGCGACTGATTGACCGCACGCCCGCCGATGCCCTGGCCGCTCAGCTACCCGGCGCACGCGGCACGCTCACCACATTAGACCAACAGGAGAAGCGCCAAGCGCCACCGCTGCCCTACTCGCTTTCTGCCTTGCAGGTAGATGCCGCCCGCCGCTTTGGGCTTTCCGCGCAGATGGTGCTGGATATTTGCCAGCGGCTTTACGAGCAGCACAAACTGATCACCTACCCCCGCTCAGACTGCCGCTACCTGCCTGAAGAGCACCTAGCGCTTGCCCAGCGCAGTCTCTCCGGTGCTTGCCAGAATGACGACACGTTACGAGGTTGGCTCAACGGGGCCGACTTTACCCTACGCTCGAAAGCCTGGAACGATAAGCAGGTGGGCGCGCACCACGCCTTAGCACCGACCGGCAAGCCCGCCGATGTCAGCCAGCTTTCCGCCACCGAAGGCCATGTGTTTCGGCTAATCGTGCGCAACGTCATGGCGCAGTTCTACCGCCCGCTGCGCACTTTTGAAGTGAAAGCCGAGTTCACCCTGCTGAATGAAGCCTTTCGCGCTCGCGGCCAAAGCATTCTCGACCCCGGCTGGAAGCCACTGTTCACCACCCGCGAAGACACCCCGCCGCTGCCACCGCTCACCCAAGGCGAAGCCTGCCAAGCACTCGCCGCAGGCGTGGAAGAAAAAGAGACCCGGCCATCAGAACCATTCACCGATGCCAGCTTAATCAAAGCAATGATGAATATTGGCCGCTACGTAGACGACCCAAACGTGCGCCGCACTCTGCGCGACACCGACGGCCTGGGCACCGAAGCCACCCGCGCAGGCATTATCGAAACCCTGGTGCAGCGCGGCTACCTAGTGCGCCAGCAAAAAGCCCTACGCGCCACCAAACTCGGCTGCGCGCTAATCGCCGCCCTGCCCAGCGCCGTCAGTACACCGGAACGTACTGCCCTCTGGGAGCAACGCCTGCGAGCGATCTCTGAACAACAAGACGACCCCAACGCCTTCCAGCAGGCGCTGCTGGAAGACTTACGCGCCCTACTAAGCCAAAGCGACGCGGCCAGACTACGCCATAGCTTACAAACCGCCCAAGGCGAAGTTGGAGGTCCCGCCAAACGCAGCGGAGCCACTAAGAAAAGCTACACACGGCGTAAAAGTACCGGCAGTAAGAAAACTACGGGGAGTCGAAGTAGTGCAGCGGGTAAGCGGAGTACGGGAAAGAGGCGCAGCAGCTAGGCACTTGTTGTTAAATAAATAGCCAAGCCAATTTATTTAAATCAATCAAGGTAACGGTATAAAAGCATCCTAACACGCAACAACATAGCCATCCCTGTCTGATGTAACCCCCAAACTCGTTGCGGTGCTTCGCGGGTGCCTCACTTCGTTCGTTACACCGCGCTACGGGATCGGTGGCTTTGTCTATGTTTGGTTGGCTTTATCATCGCGCGCTGAAGTGCCCTCCCATCCCCCTCATATCTCACGTCCCCCTTTTCCCACACCTTCCACCTCTCACCTATGGCAACCCCACACCTCTGTTATCTTCGTCTCCCATCACCTCTTGCGACTAGCCTTCTCACGCAAACCCGATTAGCCTGCTAACTCAACCAGTAAAGGGACTGAGATGCGAGAGACAACGACGCGGCAGCACTTGGCGGGAGTTTTGATTCTGCTCGGGCTGTTGGCACAGATTATTGGTTTTACCGGCGCGGTGCCGACCGCGCAGGCGGTGAGCTATCTGCTGTGGGCGGCGGTGGCGCTGCTGTGGCGGGATATTCCCAAGCGTTCGCGCCTTCAGGCGGGGGTGTTGATTGCCCTGGGTGTGGTGATGCTGGTGGTGGCGCAAACCGTGTATGGCGCGGCGGTGAACTGGCCTGCCATGCTGCAGGGGAACGTGTTCGTGGCTTCCATGCTGGTAGGCGTGAGCTTTATCTCGCTGATTGGCACCCAGGGCAACAAGCGTGCGCCGGGTAAGCGGGTAACGGGGGCGGACGGCGTGCTGCGCACCTGGCTGGGCGTGCATTTTCTCGGCACGATTTTGAATCTTTCCACGGTGTTTATGGTGGGCGACCGCTTGGCTCGCCGTGCGCCGTTAACCACGCCGCAGCTATTGGCACTGAACCGTGGGCTAAGCAGCGCCGCGCTCTGGTCGCCCTTCTTTGCCTCTATGGCGCTGGTGATCGCGCTGGTGCCTTCGGTGCAGTATGCCCAGATTGCCGTGGTGGGTTTTCCTATCGCCATGCTCTCAGGACTATTAACCACGCTAGAACTGCGGCGACGGTTTGATTTAACCGAGGTGGATGGCTTTTCGCTTTCGCCCCGCAGCCTGCTCATGCCTGCAGGCATGGCGGCGCTGGTGATGCTGTTGCACTTTTGGATCACGCCGTCGCTTACTATCGTCAGCATTATTACCTTTTTGCTGCCTGGGGTGGCGCTGCTGAGCAATCTGCGGGAAGGCCCGCGTTTTACCCTGCGGCGCCTGCGTCAGCATACCGTTACTCGCCTGCCCGCCATGCGCGGGGAAATTTCACTGTTTTTAGCGGCAGGCTTATTAACGCTGGGGCTTTCAACGCTGGTAACAGCGGCGGCAGGCGATGAGTGGACGCTGTTTGCCCGCTTTGGTACATGGCAGGCCATGGTGAGTTTTGCGGCTATTACGCTTAGTGCGCTGGTGGGGCTGCACCCGATTATTGGGGTGTCGGTGTTGGCGTCGGTGCTTAATCTGAGCGGCGCTGAACAGACCCTGTTTGCCTTTGTGGCGCTTAGCGCCTGGGCGGTGGGCACCAGTGTGGGGCCGCTTTCGGGTATTAACCTGTCGTTGCAGGGGCGTTACGGGGTGAGCGGTTATCAGATGATGAAAAATAATCTACCTTATGCTGCGATGATGAGCCTGCTCTCGCTAGGCGCGATCGCAGGCTTGAGCGTTTGGCTAGGTTAGATACTTAGGTTTCGACGATTTTGCTCGGAAAGCGGTAGAAGTAGCGGTGGCCGCACTGGTGGCAGGGTTCTATCCGCGCGACATCGTTAAACATGACCTGAGCATCGCAGTGAGTGCAGGCCATTAAGCCCGGGGCGGCGATTTCACCTTCGCAGTAGTCGGCGCGGGCGGCTTCTAGGTCATCCTCGAAACGTTCGCGGTCTACCACGCTACGGTCGGCAATGGAAAGCAGCGATTCCGCGACCCGGCGGGAAAGCTGGTCGATGTCGATTCCTAGCCAGCTGGCAACCTGCTTGCCGGTATCCGCCATGTAGTAGCGCATGTCTTTCAGGTCGCGCTCTACCCAGGCACGCAGCAGCGCTAGCTCGTCTTTGGTGTACTCCTCAAGCTCAGCTTCAAAGGCAACGGCGTCGTCTAAGTCCTTTTGTAGGTTGTCCCAGGTGAGCTCGTTGGCGCCATCCTGCATGCGCTCCAATAGGCGCTCGTAGCCTTCGCGAAGGCGGTGATCGTTATGTTTTTCCATGGGTCCTCTCCTTTTGTTGCCACAGGTGCTGCCTATCATCGGTTAGCCGTTCAAGGATACACCGGCATAGGATACAATCGACGCTACTTATCTGACAGTCGTCATCTACTATTCACTTTGCGCCCTGAACAAGGGCGAATTATCCCAAGGCATTGAAAACACCGATGGACGCACAATACAGCCCCCGCGAGATCGAACGTGACGCTCAACAGTACTGGGACAAGCACCAGTGCTTTAAAGCCGTAGAGGACGCCAACCGCGAAAAGTTCTACTGCCTATCCATGTTCCCCTACCCCAGCGGCAAGCTGCACATGGGCCACGTGCGTAATTACACTATCGGCGACGTTGTCTCACGTTTCCAGCGCATGCAGGGTAAAAATGTCATGCAGCCCATGGGCTGGGACGCTTTCGGGATGCCGGCGGAAAATGCCGCGATCCAAAATCAGGTGCCGCCTGCCAAGTGGACCTACCAAAACATCGATTACATGCGCAACCAGTTGAAGGCACTAGGGTTTGCCTACGACTGGAGCCGCGAATTCGCTACCTGCGACACCAGCTACTACCGCTGGGAGCAGTGGTTCTTCACCAAGCTGGTGGAGAAAGGGCTGGTCTACAAGAAGATGTCCACGGTGAACTGGGACCCGGTGGACCAGACGGTGCTGGCCAACGAGCAGGTCATCGACGGCTGCGGCTGGCGTTCCGGCGCGCCGGTAGAGCGTAAAGAGATACCGCTGTGGTTCTTAAAGATTACCGACTACGCCGATGAGCTGCTGGCGGATTTAGATAACGTCGAGTGGCCTGAGCAGGTCAAGACCATGCAGCGCAACTGGATCGGCAAATCCCGTGGCGTCGAGCTGAGCTTCGATATCAAAGCCGCCGATGGCAGCGCCTGCGAGCCGCTGGCGGTGTACACCACCCGCCCCGATACGCTGATGGGCGTGACCTACGTGGCCGTCGCCCCTGGGCACCCGCTGGCCAAACAGGCCGCCGAGCAGAGCAGCGAGATCGCGGCGTTCTGTGAAGAGTGCGCCAAAGGCGGCACCTCTGAAGCGGAAATGGCCACCAAAGAGAAGCTGGGCATGGCCACGGGCCATAAAGCCATTCACCCGTTAAGCGGTGAAGAAGTACCGGTATTCGTGGCTAACTTCGTACTGATGGAGTTCGGCACCGGCGCGGTCATGGCCGTACCCGCCCACGATCAGCGCGACTGGGAGTTTGCCACCAAGTACGGTGTTGAGCTGAAGCCGGTAGTGGCCGACGAGCACGGCAATACGCCGGATATCTCGGAAGGCGCTTACACCGAGCACGGCACGCTGATTAACTCCGGCGAGTTCGATGGCCTGGAATTCCAAGCCGCGTTTGATGCCATTGCCGCCAAATTGGCCGAGCTTGGCTGTGGCGAAGTTAAAACCAACTACCGCCTGCGTGACTGGGGTATTGCCCGCCAGCGTTACTGGGGCGCGCCGATTCCGGTGAAGTACGGCCCGGAAGGCCAGACCGTACCGCTCTCCGATGACGAGCTGCCCGTCGCGCTGCCCATGGAAGTCACCGTGGATGCCTCCGGCTCGCCGCTGAAGAAGATGCCGGAGTTCTCCGAGCTGGGCGATGGCTGGGTGCGTGAAACCGATACCTTCGACACCTTTATGGAATCCTCCTGGTACTTCGCCCGCTTCTGCTGTGCGGATAACCACGAAGCCATGCTGGATGAGCGCGCCAACTACTGGCTGCCGGTGGATCTTTACATTGGCGGTATCGAGCACGCTATTCTGCACCTGCTCTACGCCCGCTTCTTCCACAAGCTGCTGCGCGATTTCGGCATGGTCGATTCCAACGAGCCCTTCCAGCAGCTGCTCACCCAAGGCATGGTGATCGCTGAAACCTTCTACCGCATCAAGGATAACGGCGGCAAGGAGTGGTTCAACCCTGCCGATGTGGAAGTGAAGCGCGACGAGAAGGGCCGCCCACTGAGCGCCGTGCTGATGAGCGATGGTCAGCCGGTGGAGATGGGCGGCATCGAGAAGATGTCCAAGTCGAAGAACAACGGCGTCGATCCGCAGTCGATGATCGACAAGTTCGGTGCCGACACCGTGCGCCTGTTTATGATGTTTGCTGCACCGCCCGAGCAGTCGCTTGAGTGGTCAGACTCTGGCGTTGAAGGCGCGCACCGCTTCCTGAAGCGCATCTGGCGTCAGGTTACCGAGCATCTGGCGGCGGGCACCCCCGGCACCTTGAACGTGGACGCGCTGAACGACGATCAGAAAGCGCTGCGCCGCAAGACCCACGAGACCATCAAGAAAGCCAGCGACGACATTGGCCGCCGCACCACCTTCAACACCGCCATTGCCGCTGTGATGGAGCTTTCTAACGCGGTCGCTAAGTTTGACGATACGTCCGAACTGGGCCTCGCGGTTAGCCGTGAAGCGCTGGAAGCCTGCGTCCTGCTACTGGCCCCGATTACCCCGCACCTGTGCCACACCCTGTGGCAGCAGTTAGGCCATGAGCAGCCCGCCATTGAAGCCCAGTGGCCGAAAGTAGACGAAGCCGCCCTGACCCGCGACAGCATCGAGCTGGTGGTACAGGTAAACGGTAAACTGCGCGCCCGCCTGGAAGCCCCGGCCAGCGCCGACAAAGCCACCATCGAGCAACTGGCGATGGAAAACGAAAACGTCCAGCGCCATTTGGAAGGCAAAACGGTTCGTAAGGTGATCGTGGTGCCCGGCAAGCTGGTTAACATTGTGGTGAGCGGATGAATCGCCGTCGCTTTTTGACCCTCAGCATCGCCGCGTCAGCGGCGGTGCTGCTCAGTGGCTGTGGGTTCCGCCTGCGCGGCTCGGAATCCATGCCACGCCTGCCCGCGCTCTCGCTAGAGGGCGATGACAACAGCGCTCTCGCCCAGCAGCTTCGCACTCGCCTGCAGCAGTTAGGCACCGAGGTAGAAAGCGGCGCGCCCTGGCGCGTCACTCTGGGCACCCCTTCCCTTCAGGAGCGGCGCATCGGGACCGATGGCCGTGCCAGCCGTGAGCATGAGCTGACGCTGAGCACGTCGCTGTCGGTGCAGCAGCGGGAAACCAATGCCTACGCCCTGAACAACGCCACGCTGAGTACCAGCACGCGGATTCGCGTCAGCGATGACGACCTGCTGAACCGCGAGACGCTGTTCCAGGAAGCCGAGCAGACACTGACTCGGCAGCTTGCCCAGCGTATTGTGGAACGCTTAGCTAACCTTGAGGCGCTGCGGTGAAGGTATTTGCCGATCAATTGCCCGCCGCTCTGGCCAGGAAACTGCCGAAAGCAGTGATCGTGGCGGGTGACGAGCCGCTTCAGCATCGTGACGCCTGCGATGCCGTGCGCGCCGCCGCCCGCCAAGCGGGTATCGAAGAGCGCGAAGTGCTGGATGTGGAGCCCAACTTTGCCTGGGGGCGGCTCCTGGAAACCGCGAGCAACCTCTCGCTGTTTGCCACCAACAAACTGTTGGAGCTGCGTTTGGGCAATCAAAAGCTGGGGCAGGAAGGCAGCAAGGCGCTTGCTCAATATGCGGAAATGATGGATGGCAGCGACGACCTGCTATTGGTCAGCATGGGCAAAGTCGATGCCAAGCAGCAGAAAAGCGCCTGGTTCAAAGCCTTAGATAAACAGGGAATTTTTGTTCCCGTATGGCCGGTAGATGCCTCACGGCTTGGCTATTGGCTACGGGATAGGGCCTCGCATCACGGCCTGCAGATCGACCTGGAAGCCGCGCGACTACTGGGTGAGCGCACCGAGGGTAATCTGCTGGCGGCTGATCAAGAGCTGCAAAAGTTGGCGTTGATCTACCCGGCTAACACCCGGCTCAACGTCGAGCACATTGCCCAAGGTGTGGAAGACAGCACCCGCTTTGACGTCTTCAATCTGGCGGATGCGTGCTTGAAGGGCGAACCCAGCCGTGCCTCGCGGATTGTGAACGGCCTAAGAAGCGAAGGCGTGGAAGCACCGATTGTGCTGTGGGCGCTCACCCGTGAGCTGCGCACTCTGCTATCGCTGCATCAGCATTTGGACCAAGGCCAAAGCTTCGAGCATGCCTGCAAATCCCAAAAGCCGATGATTTTTGATAAACGTCGCCCGTCCTATCAAAAAGCCATTAGCCGCCTTTCCATGAAGCGTTTACACAAACTGCTACTAATGGCCCAGCGCCTGGATTTAGCGGTGAAAGGGGTATCTGCCGTGCCTCTATGGCCGGGGCTGCACGACCTCGCCATGACCATGGCAGGGGCAAAAGGCCTCCTGGCGGAAACGCCCTGGACCTATCGCATTAGTGCAAATAATTAGCACTTTGCATTTTCGTCTTAAAACACTCGCTGTTTGTTTCTATACTAATCACTCAGGCTACTCATAGCTTGCTCCCCGATAAGTCTAAGGATGAAGACAATGAAAACAGTGCGTGCTTACCTCTCGACCCTTTTGATTGCTGCGTTAGTGTTTGCCAGCCTGCCCGTTGTGGCGGCCCCTACCGCCCCGCAAGGTATGGATCTGGTATCAACGCAGTCTGTTTTAGCAGGCGACCGTGCCGGTGCGGACCGCGAGCGTATCAATGAAATCCTCGCCCGTGCCGATGTGCAAGATCAACTGCTCAAACAGGGCGTCAATCCCGCCGATGTCGAGGCGCGTGTGGCGGCCCTGAGCGATGCCGAAGCCCAGCAAATGGCGCAGCAGCTTGAGCAGTTGCCCGCCGGTGCTGGCGTGATTGGTGCGCTGTTCGCGGTATTTGTGATTCTGCTGGTAACGGACATTCTCGGTTTAACCGATGTTTACCCGTTCACACGTTAATTCATCCGCGATGATGAACCGTTATGTTAACGCCCGCACTGCGGGCGTTTTACTGTTAGGCCTGCTGCTTCTACTGCTAACCGGCTGCGCACGCAGCCCGGTACTGCTTGAAAGCACCAAAGCGAGCCTGACGCCGCAAACCGAGCTTACCGAGGTGCCGTTTTTCGCCCAAACGGAATACCAGTGCGGCCCAGCTACCTTAGCTATGGTGCTTAATCACGAAGGCGTAGAGGCTAGCTTAGACGAGCTGATTCCTCAGGTATTCTTGCCTGGGCGTGATGGCAGCGTGCAGCCGGAAATGCTGGCCACGGTACGCCGCTACGAACGGCTGGCAATTCCCATCCGAGGTACCATGGATGCTCTGCTCACGCACCTGGAAGCAGGTAACCCGGTGGTCGTGATGCAGAACCTCGCCCTGCCCGCCTTTCCCATGTGGCACTATGCGGTGGCCATTGGCTTTGATTTGCCGAACGAAACGCTTGTTCTGCGCAGCGGTGAAATCGAGCGGCACACCCTATCGTTTAGCCGTTTTGATGCTACGTGGGCACGTACTGAGCGCTGGGGGTTTGTGGTCAGCGAGCCGGGCACGCTGCCCGAAGGTGTCACGGCACGCAATGCGTTAGAGGCCATTAGTGCCTTTGAAGAGCAGCACGGCCCCGACACAACGCTGAGTAGCTGGCAGGCATTCAGTGAGCGCTTCCCGCAAAATCCTACTGGGCAGTTTGCGCTAGGCAATGCCCTGTATGCCGATGGCCAGCCCGAAGCCGCCCTGGCCGCCTTCGAGACAGCCACGAGCCTCGACCCGGAGATGGGTGCTGCGTGGCTCAATCTGGCCATTATACAATTCCAGCAAGCGCGCCTTGCAGACGCCAGAGCATCGCTTACCCAAGCCGCTTCCCTAGAAGGCGAATGGCAGCCCCGGGCTAGACAGCTTTTGGAAACGCTATAGCGTCGCCCTGAAGAGCCGTGAGAGGAAGCTTCAACTCGCGACGGTGCTGAAATGCCCCCGTGGGAGGGAGCTTCAGCTCGCGACGGTGGCTTGGCCGGGGCGCCTGACGGCGCCATTCGCCCGCTAAAGCGGCCTCCCACCGAAGCTGATCTGGCAGGCCAACCTCTGCAGGAAGGCCCGCCCTGACCGCTTAGAACACCCGGTTCAGACCGTTTTGTGCCGCCACTCGATAGGCTTCTGCCATGGTGGGGTAATTGAAGGTGGTGTTGACGAAGTACTTGAGCGTGTTGGCCTTGCCCTCCTGCTGCATGATGGCCATGCCGATGTGCAGGATCTCCGACGCCTGGTCGCCAAAGCAATGGATACCGAGAATCTCCAGGGTGTCCTGGTGGAACAGGATCTTCAGCATACCGACCGTATCGCCGGTGATCTGGGCACGGGCGGTATCCTTGAAAAACGCCTTGCCGACTTCGTAAGGCACTTTCGCTTCGGTCAGCTCGCGCTCATTGGGGCCAAAGGAGCTGATTTCAGGAATGGTATAGATACCGGTCGGCACGTCGCTGACGAAACGGTACTCCTTCTCCAGCAGCTCGTTGCACGAGTTGAGCCCCTGATCGTAGGCGGCACTGGCCAAGCTTGGCCAACCAATGACGTCGCCCGCCGCATAAATATGCGGAATCGAGGTGCGGTAGTGCTCATCCACGCTGAGCTGGCCCCGGCCATTCGCTTCCAGGCCGATATTCTCCAGCCCCAAGCTGTCGGTGTTACCAGTACGGCCGTTGGCCCATAGGAATGCATCGGCACGGATTTTCTTACCGGATTTCAGGCGTACCACTACGCCTGCTTCATCACCCTCGACACTCTCGTACTCTTCGTTATGACGAATCAGCACGCCGTGCTTGCGTAGGTGATAAGAGAGCGCATCGCTGATCTCATCGTCCAAGAACGACAACAGGCTATCCCGGTTGTTGATCAGGTCTACCTTCACGCCAAGCCCCGAGAAGATAGAAGCGTACTCACAACCGATAACGCCCGCGCCGAAAATTACCAGCGTACGCGGCGTGTGGGACAGGCTCAGGATGGTATCGGAGCAGTAGATACGCGGATGGCGGAAGTTGATATCTGCTGGGCGATAGGGGCGCGAGCCGGTGGCAATGACAATTTTCTTGGCCACCAGCTCTTCCATGCCTTCTTGACGATCACGCACCACAACAGTGTGCTCGTCTTTGAAGCGGGCGACGCCGTGGAACAGGTCAATGCGGTTGCGCGCATAAAAAGTGGTGCGCATTTCAACCTGCTTATCAATCGTACCGCGGGAGCGTTCCATCACTTTTGGGAAGGAGAACCAGCGGGGCTCACCGATATCGCGGAACATTCGGTTGGTATTGAACGCCATGATCTGCTTGACCTGATGGCGCAGCGCTTTGGAAGGAATAGTGCCCCAGTGGGTGCAGTTACCGCCTACCTGAGCCTGCTTCTCAATTATCGCCACCCGCATACCGTGCTTAGCAGCATTAATAGCAGCGCTTTCTCCGGCGGGGCCGGTACCGATCACCACGACATCGTAATTGTGAACCGCCATACGGTTTGGATCTCCTTGTTCCCTGACATCATCAATTCATTAGCGCATACGTAAACGCCCGCGGTTAAGCGAGCGTTTGATGTTATTTAACGCGTAGTAGCATCAGCGGTTAGCGGCGCGTTGCATCGTAACCTAAGTCGGCGCCACGGCTTTCATCACTACGGCGCCGTACGCTACCGCGTTTGCGGTTCTCTTCTTCGCATACTTCGTCTTTACCACCGCAGATATCGCAGCCATCCTTCATGCCGATTTGATTAAGCCCACCGCAGGAGCCTGCAATGGGTTTACGCCCCATCAGCACGCCAACGGCCATCGCGCCCATAATCAGCGCCATAAACCCGAATACCAGTAGCCAAATTGCCATGTTGTCCTCCTAGCATTACGTTAGGTACCTCACCTGCCGACAATACTTGTGCCGATAAGTGCCTTAAAAATCTACCTCCCATTGTACCTCAGCCACCGCAAAATGATCAGGCATTGGGTGTTTTTCAGCACGGATATTCGCATCTGCCAACAAAACGGTAAACAAAAACAAACGGGGCTAGCCCAAAGGCTAGCCCCGTTTCTAACGTTCGCTGATGCGATATTAGCCGCCGAAGTCATCCAGCAGGATGTTTTCCGGCTCAACGCCCATATCAAGCAGCAGCTTGATAACAGAGGCGTTCATCATGGGCGGCCCACACATATAGTACTCACAATCTTCAGGCGCCGGATGGTCCTTCAGGTAGTTTTCATACAATACATTGTGGATGAAGCCCGTCGGGCCTTCCCAGTTATCTTCCGGCTGCGGATCGGAGAGTGCCAAGTGCCACTCAAAGTTCGGGAACTCTTCCGCCAGCTGGTCGTACTCTTCGTTGTAGAAGGTCTCACGCCAGGAGCGCGCGCCGTACCAGAACGAAATCTTACGCGTCGATTTCAGACGCTTAAGCTGGTCAAAGATATGGCTACGCATCGGGGCCATACCGGCACCACCACCGATGAAGACCATTTCAGCGTCGGTGTCTTTGGCGAAGAACTCACCAAACGGCCCCATCACCGTTACCTTGTCACCCGGCTTCAGGTTGAAGACGTAGGTGGACATCAGGCCCGGCGGATGACTGCTGCCAGGAGGCGGAGTTGCGATACGAATGTTGAACTTGAGGAGGCCTTTCTCTTCCGGGTAGTTCGCCATGGAGTAGGCGCGGATGACTTCCTCGTTGTTCTTGTGGGAAATGTCGAATAGACCAAACTTTTCCCAGTCGCCACGGTACTCTTCTTCGATATCGAAGTCAGAGAACTTGATGTCGTAAGGCGGCGCTACCAGCTGTACATAACCACCGGCGCGGAAGGCAACTTCTTCACCTTCAGGCAGCTTCAAGTTCAGCTCTTTGATGAAGGTCGCCACGTTCGGGTTGGCGGTTACTTCGGTTTCCCACTTCTTAACGCCGAAGACTTCTTCCGGCACTTCTATTTTCATATCCTGCTTCACAGGAACCTGACAAGAGAGGCGCCAGCCTTCTTTCTTCTCACGCATGGTGAAGTGCGACTCTTCCGTCGGCAGAATAGAACCGCCGCCCTCTTCTACTCGGCACTTACATTGGGCGCAGGAACCACCGCCACCACAGGCAGAAGAAAGGAAAATACCGTTGGCCGCCAGGGTGTTCAAAAGCTTGCCGCCGGCCTGGGTCTTCAGGGTGTGCTCAGGGTCGCCGTTGACTTCAATGGTCACGTCCCCGCTACTCACTAGCTTGCTGCGCGCTGCCAGAATGATCGCCGTTAAGCTAATAACGATGACCGTGAACATGACAACACCGAGCAAGATGACAGATGTATCAACCATGTCGGTTTCCTATTGCTGAAGGTTTTCTGTACCTCGGCAGCCTAGGCTGCCGAGAAAACCGGCTCCGATTAAAGCTGAATGCCAGAGAAGGACATAAAGCCCAGTGACATTAAGCCAACGGTGATAAACGTGATGCCAAGGCCCTGCAGACCGCCCGGCACGTCGCTGTACTTCAGCTTTTCACGAATACCCGCCAGAGCAGCGATTGCTAGCGCCCAACCGGTACCAGCGCCGAAGCCATATACCACGGCCTCACCGAAGTTATAGCTACGCTCTACCATGAACAGTACGCCACCCAGGATGGCGCAGTTTACGGTGATCAGCGGTAGGAAAACGCCCAGCGCGTTGTAAAGCGACGGTACGTACTTATCAAGGAACATCTCCATGATCTGTACCAGTGCCGCGATAACACCGATGTAAGAGAGCAGACCCAGGAATGACAGGTCGATGTTTTCAGCACCGCTAATGCCGGTCCAGGTCAGCGCGCCTTCTTGCAGCAGGTACGTGAATACCAGGTTATTGACCGGCACAGTGATTGTCAGTACGACGATTACCGCAATACCGAGACCGATGGCAGAAGACACCTTCTTGGATACCGCGAGGAACGTACACATGCCCAGGAAGAAGGCAAGTGCCATGTTCTCAACGAATACCGAAGCGACGAAAAGGCTCAGATAGTGTTCCATGTTACACGGCCTCCTTCGGCTTGGTGTTGTGCTTCATCTTAAACTCGTTCTCTTCGACTTGCTCCGGGTTGACAGAGCGCAGTACCCAGATCAACAGACCAATGATGAAGAAAGCAGACGGCGGCAGCAGCAGCAGACCGTTCGGCACGTACCAGCCACCATTCTGAATGGTCGGCAGTACAGTGAAGCCGAAGACGCTGCCAGCACCCAGCAATTCGCGGAAGAAACCTACCACCATCAGGACGAAACCGTAGCCCAGGCCGTTACCGATACCATCCAGGAACGACATGCCCGGCGTATTGGACATCGCGAAACCTTCCGCGCGGCCCATTACGATACAGTTGGTGATGATCAGACCGACGAACACCGACAGCTGCTTGGACATTTCGTAAGCATAGGCTTTGAGGATCTGGTCGACCACGATAACCAACGAGGCAATGATGGTCATCTGAACGATGATACGAATCGAAGACGGAATGTGATTCCGAATCAACGATACGAACAGGTTCGAAAAAGAGGTTACGAAAATAACCGCCAGCGACATGACCAGCGACACGCTCATGCTGGTGGTCACCGCCAGTGCAGAACAGATCCCCAGAATCTGAAGCGCAATGGGGTTGTTCTTAAAAATAGGCGCCGTTAAAACGCCTTTTGCATTTACATCCGCCATGATCAGGCCCCCTCAACGTCGTCGAAGTCAGTCTCGGTGTCTTCGGCGTCTGATGGCTCGGTACCGCTGCGGAATTTAGCCAGGTAAGGAGCAAAGCCCTCTTCGCTGAGCCAGAACTGCAGCATGTTGGTCACGCCGTTACTGGTCAGCGTGGCACCGGAAAGCGCATCGACTTCGTACTCGTTACTCGCGCCGCCTTTGGTCAGGTGGATTTCAGGAGAGAGGTCGCCCTCTTCGCTGTAAATCTTTTTACCTTCCCACTGGGCTTGCCAGCGCGGGTTGTTTACCTCAGCACCTAGACCCGGTGTTTCTGCGTGGTCGTAGTAGGTGATACTGACGATGGTATTGCCGTCACCCTCTACCGACAGGAATCCCATCATACGGCCCCACAGGCCCTGCCCACGAATAGGCAGAACGATCTGGTCAGGATTCTCAGGATCGCCTACTAGGTACACAGTCGCGAATTTTTCTACGCGCGAGAGTCCCGCGATGTCACGGTCGCCAGACAGCGTGCGGCCAGTGGCCGGGTCACGCGCAGCTTCGAAACCATCGAAGGTCTCGGGATCGAACTGATCGGTATAGTCACCGGTTTCGAGTTCGACGACGCGCGCAGTGATCTGGTTGCTGAACGCTTCTTCCACATCCATACCCGGCTCGTAAAGACGCGCCACGTTGAGGATGTTGGTTTTACGGTCCAGCTCCTGATTGAGCTGCTGCGCTGGGCGCAGTGCTACGGCCGCCGTCGAAACGATGACCGAGCACACGATGCACAGCGAGAACGCTACGATCAGGACTTTCTTGATGGAGTTGTTACCTTGTGCCATTAGGCAGTCTCCTCGGCCGGTGTACCAGTGCGCTTGAGACGGCGCTTCACATTGGCCTGGACGAAGAAGTGGTCAATCAGCGGCGCAAACAGGTTGGCGAACAGGATGGCCAGCATGATGCCTTCCGGGAACGCCGGGTTTACCACGCGGATTAGAACGGTCATCACACCGATCAGCGCGCCAAATACCAAACGGCCTTGGTTAGTCATGGAAGCGGACACAGGGTCAGTCGCCATAAACACCATACCGAAGGCAAACCCACCAATGACGAGGTGCCAGTACCACGGCATCGCGAACATGGGGTTGGTTTCAGAACCGATCAGGTTGAACAGCGTGCTGGTAATCACCATACCCAGGAATACACCCAGCATGATGCGCCAGTTGGCAATCTTGGTCCACAGCAGTACGGCAGCACCGATCAGGATGGCCAGCGTCGATACTTCGCCAACAGAGCCAGGGATAAAGCCTAGGAAGGCATCCCACCAGCTATAGGTGTTGGTCAGCGCAGTCATACCGTCTTGGAACGCCATAGAAAGCGCAGTAGCACCGGTGTAGCCGTCGGCTGCTACCCATACTGCGTCACCAGAAATTTGTGCCGGATAAGCAAAGTAGAGGAACGCGCGGCCCGTCAGCGCAGGGTTCAGGAAGTTCTTACCCGTGCCGCCGAAGATCTCCTTACCGATCACGACACCGAAGGTAATGCCGAGTGCAACCTGCCATAGTGGAATAGTGGCTGGCAGAATCAGCGCAAACAGCACGGAAGTCACGAAGAAACCTTCGTTGACTTCGTGACCACGCTTAATGGCGAACAGCACTTCCCAGAAACCACCCACGACGAACGTCACGAGGTAAATGGGCAGGAAGTATGTCGCGCCAAGAACGAAGTTAGCCCACAGGCTGCTGGGATCATGACCGCCCGCGAGGGTCATCATGATGGCATCGCGCCAGCCGTTCATGGAGGCATAACCCGCTTCGATGGCAGTGTTCGCCTGCCAGCCTGCGTTCCACATACCGAAGAACATGGCCGGGAAGGTACACATCCATACCGTGATCATGATGCGTTTCAGGTCGACGCCATCACGCACGTGAGCGGTGGTTTTTGCAACGCTGGGGGGCGAGTAGAAAATCGTATCTACCGCTTCATAGAGCGGATAGAACTTTTCGTACTTACCACCTTTGTGGAAGTGCGGCTCGAGATTATCGAGTGTTTGTCGAATACCCATCATCAGGCCTCTTTCTCGATCATGGTGAGATTGTCACGCAGGATGGGGCCGTACTCATATTTGCCGGGGCAAACGTAGGTACACAGCGCCAGATCCTCTTCGTCCAGCTCAAGACACCCGAGCTGCATGGCAACCTCAATGTCGCCCACAATCAGCGAACGCAGCAGTTGCGTTGGCATGATATCCAACGGCATGACGCGCTCGTAGTTACCCACCGGCACCATGGCACGCTCGGAGCCATTTGTAGAAGTAGTCGGCGCGTAGTTACTCAGGCCTTTAAATTTGGAAAGATAAATGCCCATAACGGAGTGGCGATTCGCACCCAGAGATAACCATCCCATAAAGGTGCGCTTATTGCCCTCTTCCAGCAAACTGATTTGGTTGTGGAAGCGACCCAGATAAGTCAGTTTGCCTTCAGCGGCAGCGCCAGAGAAAACCGAGCCGGAAATCACGCGGGTGTCATCGGGTTTGATGACTTCACCTGCTAAGAGTTCTTGAGTGCTGGCACCCACACGGGTACGCAGAATGCGCGGTTTTTCTGCACGCGGGCCACCTACCGCTACGATGCGGCTTATGTCCAGCTTACCTTCTACAAACAGCTTGCCGAAGGCAATCACGTCCTGATAACCGATGTGCCACACTTTCTTATGCAGCGCCACGGGCGAGAGGTAGTGAATGTGTGTGCCTACCAAACCAGCCGGATGCGGCCCAGCAAAGCTTTCGGTTTTTACACCGCTGACATCACCACCCGGAATTGAGGCGTTTGCACCCGTGCACAGAAAAACGTTGCCCTCGGTCAGGCGGGTTAGCACCTTGAGGCCGTCTTCAAATGCTTGGGCATTTTCATTGATGATAAAGGCAGGGTCAGCGCTTAGCGGATGAGTATCTACAGCGGTGACAAAGATATCAGCAGGAACGCTATCGATGGCTGGTGTGCGTGAGAAAGGACGGGTGCGCAGGGCAGTCCAAAGTCCTGACTCAACAAGCTGATCGACAACGGCTTGACGATCAAGCTGTCCTAAAGCACCACGATCATGAGAAGCAAATGTAATCGCTTCTTCATTTTCATCGACTTTAATAACCACAGACAGCAGACGACGTTTTTCGCCACGGTTAATTGCGACTACTTCACCACCGGCAGGCGCGGTAAAACGCACGCCATCAATTTTCTTGTCGGTGAAGAGAAGCTGGCCTAACTTGACCTTGTCCCCTTCCTGAACTTCCATTGTTGGTTTCATACCAACATAGTCAGTGCCCAGGATTGCCACGTGACGCACAGGCTGCGCATCTTCAATACGCTGCTCGGGCGCTCCCGTGATGGGGAGATCCAGGCCTTTTTTGACTTCGATCATAGTCTCGCCCAGTTGATGGATCGGATATACGAAGGTAAGGGGTTCGAATGCTTATTTTCTGCCCAGTGAATTCTTATTTTCTGTTCAGATTGTTACCAGTCAGGCCCAAGCAAGCTTGAACCACCCCGAAAAATCTATCGCATTATAAAGATAAGCGCGGCCAATGACCACATCCCTGATGGCCTCCAAAAGTGCTATATGCATTTGTAGTGCATTTGTTTCTGGTACAAAAAACGCCACCCGAAGGTGGCGTTGATTCAACGTTTTAAGTAATGCCCTAATTTAGCGCACTACGGACCTGCACTCATTAACTCGCCTGACGTGGCAGCTTCAAAAACTGCACATTCGACATATGCTGAAGAATACGAATGACCTGGCAGCTATAACCAAACTCATTGTCGTACCAGACGTAGACCACTGCATGATTGCCGTTAGCAATGGTCGCTTTGGCATCAACAATGCCCGCGTGGCGATTACCAACGAAGTCAGAAGAAACCACTTCTGCAGAGTCAACGAAATCGATTTGCTTTTGGTAAGCAGAATCAATCGACATACGGCGCAGGTAGTCGTTCAGCGCGTCTGCATCGGTACCTTTATCCAGCGTCAGATTCAAAATCGCCATAGATACGTTCGGGGTCGGTACGCGAATGGCGTTACCAGTCAGCTTGCCTTCTAACTCCGGCAGCGCCTTAGCAACCGCTTTAGCTGCGCCTGTTTCGGTCAGCACCATGTTAAGCGCCGCACTACGGCCACGACGATCACCTTTATGATAGTTATCAATCAGGTTCTGGTCGTTGGTATAGGAGTGAACGGTCTCAACGTGCCCTGTCGCCACACCGTACTCATCGTTGAGTACTTTCAACACCGGCACAATGGCGTTCGTCGTACAGGAAGCCGCCGACACGATGCGGTCATTATCGCCAATCGTTTCGTGATTAATGCCGAATACGATATTTTTGATGTCACCTTTACCCGGCGCCGTCAGCAGCGCTTTTGCTGCACCTTTACACTCAAGGTGCTGGCCTAGACCCGCTTCATCACGCCAAATACCGGTGTTATCAACAATCACCGCGTTGTGAATATCGTAGGTGGTGTAATCAATTTCGCTGGGGGAGTCGGCGTAGATGACCTGCACCACGTTGCCGTTAATGGTCAGCGTACGCGCGTCAGCATCCACGGCGATGGTGCCATCAAACGGGCCATGAACCGAGTCGCGGCGCAGCAGACTGGCACGCTTCTCCAGGTCTTTCGCCACATCACCACGGCCGCGCACCACAATGGCACGCAAACGCAGTAGGTTTCCGCCGCCAGCCTTCTCGACCATCACGCGCGCCAGCAGGCGACCAATACGGCCAAAACCATACAGCACGACGTCTTGAGGCTCGCCTTTGTTGCCGCCCGGCTGAAAGCCGTCGATGATCTCGCCTAGCTCATGGCGCAAAAACGCATCAAGGTCGCCACCGCCCTGGCGCTTAAAGCTCACTGCTAGCTTACCCACATCGACGTGAGCAGGCCCCAGATTCATCTCACTCATCGCTTTTACGATGGGGTACGTGTCTTCTACCGACAGCTCTGTGCCTTCAATTTTGCGCACAAAACGGTGATCTTTAAGGATACGAATGACCGACCGCTTGATCAGAGAGCGTCCGAACATCGTGGCCACAACGTTGTTCTGGCGATAGAGCTGCCCCACTAGTGGGATCATTTGCTCCGCCAGAGCTTCGTTGTTTTGCCATTCCTGAAAAACGTTTTCGAGCGCTTGCTGACTCACGTGCGGCCTCATTGAGTTATGAACGGGGATGTCCCGAGCATTATCCGGAGCTTATTAAGGTGCCGCAATGGATGGATAGTCGCACAACATGTAGGGGTATTACAGAAACAGGGTATTGACTACAAACGCCAATGATGCAGCGACCAAGCGATCTTAACACCCCATGGCGCCAAAGCCTCTGCGCGAAAGGGCGGATCGTGTATGATCTTGGTTCCGTTTCTGTGCAAAACGATACCTTTACTATGCCTTCTTTCTCTCTGCTCGAACCGCCTCAGCCGCAAGGGATTCGCGATACGCTCTATTTGCAAGCGCCGCCGGGCAGTGCGACTGCCCTGGCGCTAGCTCAGGTAGCGTCAAGCGCACCGTTACTGGTGATCACTCCCAACACCGCCAGCGCCCAGAGGCTGGAACAAGATCTCGCTTTTTATAGCAGCGTGCCGGTTCTCCCCTTCCCCGATTGGGAAACCTTGCCCTACGACAGCTTCTCGCCCCACCAAGATATTATTTCTGCTCGGCTGAGAACGCTGCGCCTGCTACAGGATGGCGTGCGCGGTATCGTGCTTGTGCCGGTCAATACCCTCATGCAGCGGCTGCCGCCTGTCTCGTACATCGCTGGCCGCGTGATGACGCTAAAGGCGGGGGCCACGCTGAATCGCGAAACATTCCGCGAATCACTCTCCCGGGCAGGCTATCGTGCGGTAGAGACCGTGTATGAGCCAGGCGAATACGCCATGCGCGGCGCGATTATCGACCTATTTGCCATGGGCATGGATGAGCCGATTCGTATTGATCTATTTGATGATGAGATCGACACACTGCGCCACTTCGACCCCGGCAGCCAGCGCTCTACCAACAAAGTGGATGTCATCGAACTGCTGCCTGCCCATGAATACTCGCTCAGCCGCAGCGCGATTGCCTGCTTTCGTGAGCAGTTTGAAACCCTGTTTGATGTCGACCCGCGCCAGTGCCCGCTCTATAACGATGCGCTGAAAGCGATTCCCTCTCCTGGGCTAGAGCAGTATTTACCGCTCTTTTTCGAGGAAACCGCCTCACTGTTTGAGCATCTCACCGTAGATACTCGCATCGCCTTACTCCCAGACGTTTTCCACGCGGCTGAGCAGCACTGGCAGTCGATTGAATCGCGCTATGAGAATTTAGGTGTTGACCCTACGCGGCCGCTACTACCGCCTCACCGGGCGTTCTTCCCGGTTAACGAAGTGTTTTCAGCCATTAAAGGGCGACCTCGCCTTGAATTCACTGAGGACGACAGCCAACGCCATGCGCTTGCTCCTCTGGCCCAAGCACTCCCCTCTCTGGCCATCAATGCGCGCGCCAAACAGCCGCTGAGCGAGCTGGCGAGCTTCTTAGATAACCATCCCAAGACCCGCATGCTGTTTGTTGCCGAGTCTCGCGGGCGGCGAGAAGCACTGGAGGAAGTCCTCTCCCCGCTGAAACTATCGCTGCCCCATAGCGATAGTTTCCAGGCTTTTTTAGCAGGCAGCGAGCACATCGCTATAACGGAAAGCTTGGTGGGTAGCGGCCTATGGCTCACCGAGCCCGATGTCGCGGTAATTAGCGAAACCGAGCTGTTTGGCGACGTCGTGCGGCAAAGCCGTCGGCGGGAAAAAGCCACCGACGATAACGAACTAGCGGTCCGCCACCTTTCCGAGTTGCGCGAAGGAGCACCGGTGGTTCACCAAGCCCACGGCGTAGGCCGCTACCTGGGCCTGGAGACTCTGGAAGCGGGCGGCCAGGCCAACGAGTTTCTCGCCCTCTCCTATGCAGACGGTGCCAAGCTGTATGTGCCGGTGGATAGCCTGCACCTTATTTCACGCTATAGCGGCGCCGATGACGAACTCGCTCCGCTGCATAAGCTGGGCTCCGACCAGTGGGAGAAAGCCCGCCGCAAAGCCGCTGAAAAAATTCGCGACACCGCCGCAGAGCTATTGGATATTTACGCCCGCCGTGAAGCCCAGCAAGGCACGATATACGACTCACCGGGGGATGAGTACGTTCGCTTTTCAGCCAGCTTCCCGTTTGAGGAAACACCCGACCAGCAAGCCGCCATTGAGGCGGTGATTAGCGATATGGTGTCGCCACAGCCAATGGATCGCGTGGTATGTGGCGACGTCGGCTTTGGTAAAACCGAGGTGGCCATGCGCGCCGCCTTCCTCGCCGTACAGTCCGGCAGACAGGTCGTAGTGCTAGTGCCGACAACGCTGCTAGCACGCCAGCACTTCGAGAACTTCCGCGACCGCTTTGCCGACACTGCCGTCAATATCAGCCTAATCTCGCGCTTTACCGGTGGCAAAGAGATGACGCAAACCCTGGAAGGCATCAAAAGCGGCCAAACCGATATCGTTATTGGCACCCATAAGCTGCTCTCGAAAAGCGTCGAGCTGCCCAAAATGGGACTGCTGATTATCGATGAAGAGCACCGCTTCGGCGTCGCCCAAAAAGAGAAGTTGAAAACCCTACGCGCGGAAATCGACATTCTCACACTCACCGCCACGCCTATTCCGCGTACGCTCAATATGGCCATGAGCGGCATCCGTGACCTTTCTATCATCGCCACTCCGCCCGCAAGGCGCTTATCGGTAAAAACTTTTATACAGCAGCGCGATAACAGCATTATTAAGGAAGCGCTACTGCGGGAGATCCTGCGCGGCGGTCAGGTCTACTTCCTGCACAACGAAGTTAAAACCATTGAGAATGCTGCTGAACAGATCCGCGAGCTAGTGCCGGAAGCCCGCGTTGCTGTGGCCCACGGCCAGCTTCCAGAGCGCAGCCTTGAGCGGGTGATGTCTGATTTCTACCACCGACGCTTTAACGTGCTGGTGTGCTCCACCATTATAGAAACCGGCATTGACGTACCTAGCGCCAACACCATTTTGATTGAGCGTGCGGATAAGTTCGGCCTAGCACAGCTACACCAGCTGCGCGGCCGCGTAGGGCGCAGCCACCATCAGGCCTATGCTTACCTACTAACCCCGCCACCCAAAGCCATGACGCGAGATGCCGTAAAACGCCTTGAGGCGATTAGCGCCTCCGACGACCTGGGGGCAGGCTTTACATTGGCCAGCCACGATATGGAAATTCGCGGTGCGGGTGAGCTTTTGGGCGACGAGCAGAGCGGCCAAATGGAAACCATTGGCTACACCCTTTATATGGAAATGCTGGATCGGGCGGTGAAAGCAATCCGCGCAGGCAAAACCCCTAACATCGACGCGCCCTTCAACACAGGCGTCGAAATAAGCCTGAATCTGCCTGCCCTCATTCCCGATGATTACATTCACGATGTACAGCAGCGCCTAGTCATGTATAAACGCATCGCTAATACGCAATCAAATACCGAGCTTAAAGAGTTGCAGGTAGAGTTGATCGACCGTTTTGGTCTACTGCCACAGCCGTTGAAGAACCTGATTCGGCAGACGAAGCTGCGCCACCGGGCAGAACAGCTCGGTGTTGCGCGCATAGAAGCAGGTGAACAGCGCGGCCGCGTTATTTTTAACACCACTACCCAGGTAGACCCGCTGACCCTGGTCACGCTGATTCAAAAATCTCCCCAGCACTACCGCTTAGATGGTTCCGATACTTTACGTTTTGAATTTCCAATGGAAACGGTCGAACAGCGTTTCGAAAAGATTGAAGCACTGCTAACGACCCTTAATCAAAAAGTAGCGGCGGCGTGAACCTTGGGGCAAACTTGTCATTAAGCAGCACATATCGGTAACGCATCGCTGCCCATTACCATGCGTACCAGCAGTGCATACATTGATTAGGATCGACCATGAACATTCGTAAGAACATTACCCGTTGGGGGCCTACCAGCCTGGCAGTTCTGCTGGCAGCGAGCCTTGTGGGCCCCGTTTATGCACAGCCGTCGGCCGAGCAGGCCGAAAACACTGCGGCGATTACTGACGACGCCACTGCTAGTGCAGAGCAAGTTGCTGAGGCGCAGGAACTACCGCGCGGCCACTTCCGACTACCCGAGCACGGCGACATTATTGGTGAGTACTACACCGTTACGGTGGAAGACCCCGAAGAGACGCTTATCGACATCGCTCGTCGCCATAATATTGGCTACGAAGAGATTCGCATGGCGAACCCAGACGTTAGCTTATGGGTACCGGGTAAAGGCACCGAGGTAGTGATCCCTGCGCGGTACATTCTGCCGCCTGCGCCACGCGAGGGCGTGGTGGTCAATCTCTCCGAGCTGCGCCTTTACTACTACCCTGCCGACAATCCCGGCATTGTGGAAACCTACCCTGTCAGCGTTGGCCGCGAGGAGTTCGCGACTCCGGTAGGCATCACGCGGACCACGGTCAAAGTCAAAGACCCTGCCTGGGCACCGCCCGCCTCGATGCGTCGTGAAGCGGCTGCAAGAGGCGAGCCTGCACCCGCTATCGTTCCACCAGGGCCTGACAACCCGCTTGGCCGTCATGCCATCTTGCTGGCTATGCCGAGCTACTTGATCCATGGGACCAATCGTCCTGATGGCGTGGGTATGCGTGTCAGCCGTGGCTGTATTCGCATGTACCCGGAAGATATCGAGTCGCTGTATGAACGCCTACCAAGCGGCACTAAGGTAAACCTGATGGATGCGCCTTTTAAAGCAGGCTGGGCGGCAGACGGCACACTGTTTGTGCAATCCTACCCTCAGCTGGAAGAGAACGTAGGCAACTTTGAGCCGCTTCTTAATGCCATTGAGCGGGTCAGCGAACTAGCAGAAGATCAAGCAGAAGTGGATTACGAGCAGGTCAAACGCGCGGTGGAAGCACCAGACGGCCGCTTTGTGGCGCTATATAGCCCGCAAGCACCCGCCCCTGAGCAGGAACCCGAGCCGCAGCCCACTCAGCAGCTAGAGGGAATTTTGGAAGGTGTCGAGCTTTCCACGACCGTTCGAGTTGAAGGCGACGCTTAACGCGCAAAGCGCTAGCCAACAAAAAACCCCGCCGAGGCGGGGTTTTTCACATCTACAGCGACCACCGAACATGCATCATGCTCGGTGGCCCAAGCAGAATTACTTCTGCATGGAACGCTGGAACATGCGGTTCATTTCTTCACGGTTCTGCTCAGACATCTGCAGAGCAGCTTGCGCGTCGCGCTGAGCTTGGTTTGCAGTGTTCAGAGCTTGTGAAGCCATGCTGCGTGCTTCTGCGGCATCAGCCTGTGCAGATTCAGCAGTCATGCGAACTTCTTCCAGAGCGCTGGTAGAAGCACAGCCAGCCAGGATTGCCAGAGAAGCGGCAGCGGCAGTCATCTTCAGAGCAGTCTTCAGAGTCATAATGTTCTCCTTGAGTCTTCCTTGGGTACTACGTTAAGGGTATGACAAAAAATAAAGCTAAAGCGTTAGCTTAAATTTGTCTACCTGCGGTGCAGGTTCTTTACAGCGACTTGTACCAGGGTTACGTACCAAGGCACGCAAGTCAAACGCTGTTTTATAATAGACCACAGCGGTTGTCTATAGCCACATATTTAAAACCTAGAACTTCCTTCAACAACACAAGCCTAGCGGATCACCACGCGTGTGCCAACATCTACTAATTCGGCCACACGTACGATCTGTTCATTGGTGACTGCCACACACCCTTGGGTCCAGTGGAAGCTACCATGGATCTCTGGATCACCGCCGCCAACTCCGTGAATCCCAATAGCGCCACCCAACGCAGTATTCTGCGGGGGAGAGCCATAACGCCGGTAGTGGTCAAAATAGGCTTCGTAATCCGCTTGGGAGTAGATACCTTTTTCAAGCGCCATACGTGCGTGAGGTGGCGTAGGATAATCGATACCAATAAAGATATGCCACTGGCTTTCGAAATTAAATCGATTAACTCTGAATTCGCCCAGCGGTGTAACGTTATCGCCGCGAATTCGCTGGGTTTTTGCGCCACCGCGCCCCAATGAAATAGGCGCAAAGCGCTCTACCAGCGCATTCCCGCGAAAAATGGTCAGCGTTGCCTCTTTATCGTCAATTAGCACCCACAACTCACTACTGTGGCGTGGCACAGCAGCGCGAGAAAGCAGCGTCTCAACCAAATCGGTTGACTCATAATCATTTACAGCGCTTGTAGCAGTTGCGCTAGCCACTGCTGGCCAGCCCAGTGCCAACGCCAAAAATCGGCGACGGTTCACAGACATTATTTTGCTCTCAAATACAGGCCAGTGTGGCTAGGCCGAGGACACATTAGTGGCGGCTGTTATACCTTATTCACACAGCTATTGTCAGCGTTTCGACCATCAAATTAGCGTTCAGAATAACGAGCAGCACTGAAACAAACTTTAATTCAACGTTCACTAAATATCGTCAAACTCCTGCATGCTCGCGACTAGTTTGCGAGCTTCTGCATTATGACCTTCTGCCAATGCGCTAAAAAACGTCTCCTCGGGCTCAATTTTGGCCCGAGAAGCGCGATGTTCATAAAGGCTTTGCAACTTACGATGGGACTCTACCGCTGTTTTGGTTAGCTCATCAATCGAACCTGCCACGCTCTGCTTTGCCAGAGCATCAAGCTCAGGGGGCTGGGGGAAGTCGCTTGAATCGTCAAACCATATTTCTAACACTTGACGATGATCCGAGCCATCGTGCAACAGCGCCTCAAGCCCTGTTTTCATCTTTAGCTCGCTATCGGCTAGGTAGGTGAGCACCATGGCTAGGCGCTCATGCTCGGCTTGTTCTGCGCCAGCGCTGTATTGGCGCGCCATGCGGCCATGATAACCCGCTGCCCACTCAATGAGATCTTTGACTTGATTATAGCGCATCCGTGCCTCCTGTATCGCTGTTTTCATACAACGTGGTGACGAATAGGCACATTTCAACCTATCAGAGTAAGCAACCAGACGCTATTGGCAACCTCTCCCTCTATCACCACCGCACTGCCGCTGGACTACCACTCTTGGCTTGTCTCCCGTAGCGAGGCAATATCACGCTTAGCCGCTTGGAGGTTCTCTAACAGTTGCTCGGCTAACGTCAACTGGCTACCTACCGCAATCATAGAAGGATTTTGCACAGCGCGACGCGCAGCACCATCATCACTGTGCAGCTTCTCTAGCTGCCCCACCAGCCAGTAAAGCCAGCTTTCCGGCTGCTGCATGGCATCGCGTAGACGCTGCAGCTCTGCCACATCGGGGCCGTCACTGGCGAGCAGCGCGCGCCAGTCATGGCTCGTCAACCGTGCGTGCTCGGTTACCTCTTTGAGCAGCGAGCCCAGTGCTAGCTCGAACAGCGCCAGCGCGCTCTCTTCGATGGCCATCCGTCGGGCAGGGCTGTGCTCATCATCGCCAACCGGCAGGCCGACCAGCAGCTCGGCCTGATACAGCAGTTGATTGGTACGCGAACGCGGGCTCACTTGCGCTTATCCTCCACATGCCATTTGCCGCCTTCAAAGGTCGCCTTCCAGCCGGTCGCTTTGCCCTCTTCGTCTGTCATCACGTACTGCTCTTTGTTTTTACGCGAGAAGCGGATCTGCGCGGGGCGGCCATCGGGGTCTTCGCTTGGCGCATCAAGAATAAAGTGATACTTCTCTGGCAGCTCGTCAGCGTGAGCTTTCAGCTCTTTAACCAGCGGCGGGCGGGTTTCACGGTTTTTAGGGAACTTGCTAGCCGCCAGGAACAGGCCACTCGCGCCATCCCGTAGAACATAGTGGTCATCTACCTTTTGGCAAGCCAGCTCCGGCATGGGGATCGGGTCCATCTTCGGCGGCGCGACGTCACCACTGCGCAGCAGCTTGCGGGTGTTTTTACACTCGCTGTTGGTGCAGCCAAAGTATTTGCCAAATCGGCCAGATTTTAGCTGCATCTCGGAGCCGCACTTATCGCACTCAATGACCGGGCCATCGTAGCCTTTAATCTTGAACTTGCCGCTCTCTACTTCGTAACCGTCACAGTCTGGGCTGTTGCCACAAATATGAAGCTTACGAGTTTCGTCAATCAGGTAGTTATCCATCGCCGTGCCGCATTTCGGGCAGCGACGCTTGGCACGTAGGGCATTGGTTTCCGCTTCTTCGCCCGCGTCTTCCGCCACGGCCTCTTCACCAGGAATCAGGTCAATGGTGGTTTTGCAGCGTTCTTTAGGCGGCAAGTTGTAGCCGCTGCAGCCCAAAAACACACCGGTAGAGGCGGTTCGAATCTGCATTTCTCGGCCACAGCTGGGGCAGTCGATATCAGTCGGCACCGGCTGGTTCGGACGCATGCCCTCCTCGCTTTCAGCCTTCATCAGCTCCATGCGGAACTCATCGTAGAAGGCATCAAGCAGCTCCCGCCAATTGCGCTCGCCTTCAGCCACTTCATCAAGGCTGTCCTCCATGCGGGCGGTGAAGGAGTAGTCCATTAAGTCAGGGAAGGACTCTTTCAACCGCTCGGTGACGATATCGCCCAATTTTTCGGCATAAAAACGGCGGTTCTCCAGCTTCACGTAGCCACGATCTTGGATAGTCGAAATAATCGATGCGTAGGTGGAGGGGCGGCCAATGCCCTGCTTCTCTAGTTCTTTGACCAAGCTGGCTTCGGTGTAGCGCGCGGGCGGCTTGGTAAAATGCTGCTGAGGGTCGAGTTTTTCTAGCTGCATTGCCGTGCCCGTCGGCAGGTCAGGCAGGCTTTGATCTTCGTTTTTGCCCGTAGGCTTCATTACCCGGGTGTAACCATCAAATTTCAGCACGCGGCCTTTGGCACGCAGGTCGTAGCCATCTACTTCCACACTGAGCGTGCTGGAGAGGTATTCGGCTGGGGTCATCTGACACGCCACAAATTGCCGCCAAATAAGCTCGTAGAGGCGTTCGGCGTCACGCTCCATACCTGCCAAGTCAGTCGCTTTGCGCTCGACGCTAGAGGGCCGGATGGCTTCGTGCGCTTCTTGAGCACTCTCTTTGCTGCTGTATCGATTAGGCGACTCAGGCAAATAGCGCGCACCATACTCATCACCAATAAACGAACGGACACTCTCCACCGCGTCTTTAGATAGGTTGGTGGAATCGGTACGCATATAGGTGATGTAGCCCGCTTCATAAAGCCGCTGGGCCATGGTCATGGTCTTCTTCACCGAAAACCCTAATCGGCCGCTGGCTGCCTGCTGAAGCGTAGAGGTGATAAACGGCGCGGTCGGTTTAGAGCTGGTGGGTTTATCTTCCCGCGAGGTAATCGAGAGCTTGGCTTTGCGCAGCTGCTCAATACGCGCCAGGGTATCCTTTTCAGAGGTGGGACGGAACGGCTTGCCATCCTGGCGAACAAGGGCAAAACGCACCAATTCTCCATCCGGAGAGAGGAGATCCGCATGAACGTCCCAAAACTCTTCGGGAATAAAAGCGCGAATCTCCCGCTCACGTTCCACAATCAGACGCACCGCGACAGATTGTACGCGCCCGGCGGAAAGCCCGCGGGCAATCTTGGCCCACAATAGCGGCGAGAGCATAAAGCCCACTACGCGGTCCAAGAAGCGGCGTGCCTGCTGGGCTTCAACCCGGGGGATGTTCAAGACACCGGGGGCTTTAAACGCATCCTGAATGGCGTTTTTAGTAATTTCGTTGAACACCACGCGCTTGTAGCGGCTATCGTCGCCACCGATGGTTTCGCGAAGGTGCCAAGCAATCGCCTCCCCTTCACGATCCAAATCCGTAGCGAGATAAACAGCATCGGCCTTCTCAGCCAGTTTCTTTAACTCAGCAACTACTTTCTCTTTCCCCGGAAGCACTTCATAGCGCGCTTCCCAGCCGTTATCTGGGTCAATCCCCATGCGTCGAATGAGCTGGTCGTGAGCTTTGCGCTTTTTATACTCCGCCTTCTCTTCCGCCGACATCTTACGCGTTGCCGCGGCCTGGCGTGCACGCTCCTTTGGGTCGGAGGCTGCCTTACCTGAGCCGCTGGTCGGCAGGTCACGGATATGACCTACGCTCGACTTTACGATGAAATCGTTGCCGAGATATTTATTAATCGTCTTCGCTTTCGCTGGCGATTCGACGATGACCAGTGACTTGCCCATAGTGCTCCACTTTTCTATTGCCCAGGCGCTATCGCCCATGCTTTGAATACGTTGCCGCCTCAATGTGTGCTTGGCGACCATGAGAAAAATGCGCCTACCCTACCCCAGCCCTTCATTAAGCGCTAGTAGCAACCGCCTCTTAAGGAGCTAAGCGAACACTAACAACAACGCATTGGCGGCGCGGTGCGTTTTACGATGCTTTTTTGGATCAGGGTAGCTAGACACTAGACTGCCGCTCGGCACTCGGCAACCCAAATAGCCGCCTATCAATGCAAAAGCCCCCGCTAAAAAGCGGGGGCGAAGGCGTCTTAGCAACTTTATCTAACGCTTACGGGGCGAGCTTCTGCGCTGCCCAGCCGGCCGGGTGGCTGGCTTTTTCTTTGGCGCCTCTACCGATGATTCTTGGGCCTTTTCAGCCGTTACCGTGTTACTCGCTTCGGCTGCTATTTCCGCTGTAGCCGCAGTGGGGTCAGATGTGGGCGCTGTTTCAGGGGCTGGCGCCGCCAAGGCAGCGGGACGCGCTTTATCAAACAACGCTTTTACTTGGTCAAACCGCTTAGCGGCATGTTCAGTTAACTCACCGCTAGCGGCAAAGACATGCTCTAAGTGGCTAATATAGTTATCTATCTCCTCACCGGTTTGCCCTTTTAATAGCTCCGGCAACGTATTAAGCGCCTGCTCACGATCAAGCTTCAAAATAAAGAACTGCTCACGCACTAGGCGCTTAAATTCGCTCAAGGAGGTGCTGGGTTCAAGCTCCGCCCGAGAGGCGCGTAGGCGCTTAAAGTTACGCTCATCGGTGGCCGGTGCGCCACCTAGCACATAGATCACTGAACGCATCACGGCTTCATGAGGGCCACCCTGAGCAATTTTATGACGCAGCTCATTTTGGCGGTTTTCAATAAAGCGGCGGTGCTCAGGCTCTGCGCCAGGACGGCGGCGATGTACATGGGCATCCCCGTACAAGCCAACAGCGGCCTGGAGCAGCGGTTGACCATAAATATCCATAAACAGGCGCTCGGTTGAGCTATCGCGCAGGTCACGCCATGCATTCAGGCTCACTACAATTTGATCAGATGCCATGAGCTCTAGCGCTTTAAATATGTTGTCCTGCTCCACCGGCTGACGATAGCGGCGCACGTAGTCGGCCATAACCGGTAGCGGCACCGTCAGCGGGTTACGGTCTGACATGAGCTTGTAGCCCAGGCGAATGGGGTGCATACGCCGTATCCAGCGCGCCGCCTCGGGTGTCATGATGGACTGTATCCACGGCTGCACGTAGAGACGATAAAACCCCAGGTTAATTTCAGAGATGCGGGCAACGGTGGCGAAGCGACGATCATCCTCCGGCTGATGCATCACGTCACGATCAAGCTCCTCGAAGTTGCGCGGCGCAAATTCCAGCAGATAGTCACGCTCAATCAGCTCGGCGTCTGTGTGTTCGTCGGCATGAGAAATCGTCGTTTCGTACAGCCCTGGCGGCATCACATCGATGTAGTCCATGTTGGCCGTAAATTCGGAGTGCTCTTTGCGGGAAACACTGCCAGATACGAAGATTCCCAGGTGCCCAGTGGTATCATGCAAGCAGTAAATAATCGTCTGCTCATTCGCAATGATATCCTCTTCGCCCGCGTACAGATCACGAATCCACCCCAGGGCCTGAGGCGGTGGCGTAATATCGTCCCCCCGTGAGCAAAACACCACCACAGGCGAGCGTACATTACGCAGATCAATACGCCGTCCATCGCGGGTAACCAGTTGCGCCGTAGAAAGGCGATTGCCGACAAATAAGTTATCGACAATGTACTGGATCTCATTACCGCCCAGCACCACATGACCACCCCACCAGCGTTCAAACTCTAAATAGCGTTTGGACTCGGTATCAATATTGGCATACAGGTGGTACTGCTTTTTCCAGTAGGTATTAGCCGGGTTGAGGCGCTCAAAGTTCTGAACCAGCCACGCCCCATCAAATAGGCCGTTGCCGATATCACTGGTCAATGCAGTAATCCAACTTCCCCCTGTCATACCGCCGGTATAACGCATGGGCGCCTTGCCATGCTCGCCAGCCCAATAAGAGAGCGGTGCACCAGCGATTAAGATTGGCCCAAATACTTCAGGCTCAAGGGCGGCGGCCATCATGATTTGCCAGCCCGCTTGGCAGTTACCAACCACCATCGGTTTTTCAGTGGTTTCCGGGTGTAGCGCAATCACGTGGCGCAAAAAGGCCACTTCCGACTCCACCACATCTTCCACCGTTTGGCCTGGCTCAGGGAAAGGTAAAAAGCCGATAAAGTAGCAGGGATGGCCCGCTTTTAGCGCGACACCGAGTTCGCTATCAGGCTTAAAACCGCCGATACCAGGGCCATGGCCTGCACGCGGGTCAATAACAACAAAGGGGCGTTTTTGTGGGTCAATCTGGATATTCTTAGGCGGCAATACCCGCAGTAACTCATAGTTAGTCGGATTAGGCAGCGTACGGCCATCCACTAACACCTCGGTTTCAAAGCCGAGCACATTGGGCTTCGTTTGCTCCATGTGTTCGAGATACTGGTTGCCGCGCTCGCGCATGACATCCCAATAAAGGATGTTGCGCTCTACACTGTCACGCCAGTAGCTAACCGCGGCACGACCAAACCCAAAAGGGTCCATCATGCTAGCGAGAGCTTCACCGCCCGGTAACGCCGCGGAATCATTCGATGAGCCAAACCAAGGAGCAGCAAGCGCATTGGCGGTAAGCAAAGGATTAGCGAGAAAGTTCATATATTCTCCCATTGGGTTGATGCATGGCACCAATCCCGAAGCAATGATGCTGCAATGCAATATAGTTTAGGCCACTCCTTGCCTAACGTCGATGACTCCCCCCTTTTTTTCCAACGACCGTCTTATTGATCGAAACGTACACCGTTTATATACCGCCAAGCTTTCAAGGCGGTAGCCCTAAATCAGTGATAGCATTTCGACGCTGAGGCCAAGCCCTATATAACAGGCCTTATACAGTGCGCTTTTTTACCGAGGAAGTTTACCCTGAGGTGGTTATGTCATCCCCCACGCTGCTCAACCGCTTAACGTTTCGACAGCTACAAGTGTTTCAGGCAGTGCATCAACAACGCTCCTATTCACGGGCCGCCGAGCAGCTCGGCCTGACACAACCAGCCGTGAGCGCGCAGATTCGACAGCTTGAGCAAGCGTTGGGGCAGCCTCTCTTTAAGTATGCGGGGAAAACTCTCCACGTGCTGCCAACGGCCGATACACTGGCCCTCTCTACGCGGGAAATCTTTGGTCAGCTGTCGCGGCTGCAAATGAGCCTTTCAGACATTAACGGCAAAATCAGCGGCAAGTTGAACGTCGCTGCCGTCTCCTCCGCGCAGTATGTCGTGCCCTATGTGCTGGCTAAATTTCGCGCACGATACCCGGATGTTCAGTTGCGTTTAAAGGTGTGTAACCGCAGCCAAGCACTTGAGCGGCTGGCCGAACAACAAGACGACGTGGTGATCATGGCCATGGTGCCAGAAGACGACGGCTTGGTGGTTATGCCAATTCTTGAAAACGAGCTTGTGGCGGTAGTGTGGCCAGAACATCCTCTGCTAAGTATGCCCAATCCAACGCTGACGGATTTCGCACGCCATTTCGTACTAATGCGCGAACCAGGATCAGGGGTGCGCAGTGCCTTCGAGCAGCTCGCCGTGGATCAGGAAGTGGGGCTGGCCCACCGTATCGAGCTGGGCACCAACGAAGCTATCAAACAAGGAGTCATGGCTCACCTGGGCGTCGCCGTGTTGCCCCGCTTAGCCGTACAGCGCGAGCTCGAACAGGGGTTGCTAGCTACCCTGGAACTGCCCAACTTCCCCATTCGCCGCGCTTGGTGCACGGTGTATCGCCGAGACCACTTTCCCACTCCGGTAGCAGAGCTCTTCCTGCGTTTTGTGCGTGAGCATCTGAGCGAGTTCCAGCGCCACTTCCAAGCGACTGGCAGCCCGCTTCCTAGCCATGGAGTTTCCTGCTTACCCGCCCTGTCACTGGAATAGGATCACTAGCGGTTCTACGGTGTCTTGTTGATTGCCAAATATGTTACATTATTTACAACCTACGTATCAGTTAGCGTTACTCAGGGCATGGTAAACAGTTGCATCGCGGCCACATTTTGCACGTATATTTTTCGTGATGCGTCGCTCGGATTTTCTGCTTACCAGCCGCACAGTAGAGAGGCTCTCTCCTATGAGCAACACCCCTTCCCAGCGCGTGCCCAGCGGCGAAAAATTCCGTAACGAACATGGCATGACGGTGATTAAAGATGGCATGAAGCAGCGCAAAGCGCAGGCAGATGCCCCTTCACTTGAGCGCAAGCCAAAGTGGCTGCGCGCGCAAATTCCCGGCGGCGAGCGTTTTGAGGCCGTTAAGAAAAACGTGGCGACGCACCGGCTCAGCACCGTTTGCGCTGAATCCCATTGTCCTAACATGGGTGAATGCTGGAGCAATGGTACCGCCACCATTATGTTGATGGGCTCAGTATGTACCCGCGCTTGCCGCTTCTGTGCGGTTGATACTGGCAACCCTAAAGGTTGGCTGGATCACGAAGAGCCGGAAAATACCGCCAAATCCGTCGAGCTAATGGGTCTTCGCTATATCGTGCTGACCTCAGTAGACCGTGACGATCTAGACGATGGTGGCGCCACCCACTACGCCAACTGTATTCGCGCCATTAAAGCGCGCACGCCGGAGGTGGTTGTTGAGGCGTTAACGCCTGATTTTGATGGCGATAAAGCCGCTATTGAGCGCGTGGTCGATTCAGGGCTTGAGGTGTTTGCGCAAAACGTTGAGACCGTTGAGCGGCTGACCAGCAAAGTGCGCGACCCTCGCGCTGGCTACCGCAAAACGCTCGACGTATTGGCCCACGCCAAGCAGTATCGCCCCGACATCATCACCAAAACCAGCTTGATGCTGGGGCTGGGAGAAACGGACGAAGAGATCCTGCAAACCTTCGACGATTTGCGTGAGATTGGTGTCGATATCGTGACGTTAGGCCAATACCTGCGCCCAACCAAAAACCACTTGGCCGTGGAGCGCTGGGTAAGCCCAGAAGAGTTCGAGCGCTATCGCGTACTAGGCCTTGAGAAAGGCTTTATGGAAGTGCCATCCGGCCCGCTGGTACGCTCTAGCTACCGGGCAGACCGCGTGTTCGAAAAGAACAACTTGGGTCTTGCCGCTCCTGCGGCCATTCCAGGTCAAGAGCCGGACAGCAACCGCATCCCCGCCTTCAACGTCGGCTAACTCGCCGCGGACTGCCTGCATACAGCGCTCTGCAGGCAGTCTTCGTTACTCAGGCACCACCAAGGTACGCTTCAGTCGCGCGGCCAACGCCTGCGCAAGCCGTTCGCCAACGTCTTTACCATTAGTCCCGTCTTGTCCATGAGAGAGATCGACCAAGTCGGCAAGACAAGTGACCTGCATACCCGCGTAGCCACAAGGATTGATACGCGCAAACGGCGACAGGTCGCCGTCGACGTTCAGCGCGACGCCATGGTAGCTGGCCCCACGACGAATACGCAGGCCGAGCGAGGCGATTTTGGCCTCCCCCATGGCCGTTTCTACGTAAACCCCCGGCGCATCGGGCTTGGCCCAGCCGCGCACTCCATACGCGTCTAGCACGTCGATCACGGCATTTTCGAGCGCCGTGACCAAGTCGCGCACGCCGATCTTGCCCCGACGCACGTCCAGCAGCGGATAGAGGACCACCTGCCCCGGCCCGTGATAGGTAACCTGTCCGCCCCGGTCGGTATTGACCACAGGAATATCGCCCGGCATCAACAGGTGTTCTGGCTTGCCCGCCTGCCCTTGGGTAAATACAGGCTCATGCTCGACCAGCCAAAATTGATCCGCCGTGTTTTCATCGCGCGTGTCGGTAAGCTCACGCATGGCTTCCCATACTGGTAGATAGGGGCGATAGCCGAGGCGGTGCAGAGCAATCGGGGCGTCGTCGCTCATGGTCATACCACCATGTGCACGCGGCCAGTGGCCTTCAGCTCGTTGAACAGTTGGCTCAACTGCTGCTCCCCTGTGGCCACGATGGTGACTCGAACGGACTGGAAACGACCATTGCGACTATCCACGACTTCCAACGTGGTCTCATCGAAGTCAGGCGCGTGACGCACGATGACTTGACACACGGTGGCTGGAAAATCGTCAGCCGCATCGCCCACGACCTTTAACGGGTAATCGCACGGGAAGGTAATTTTGGGTGGCTCTTTCGCCACGGGCTGGCGTAAATCACGCAGCCCTTGCTTGGCACCTTTTTTCATAACTCGCCTTTACATTAAGTGAATCGTTGGGCTAATCCCAATAAATAAGGCCCAACCTCTCACAATACAAGGCGTATGTGAGAAGCTGGGCCCAACACTGGCCGTTTAGCTGGTGAAATTACTGATCAAGTTGCTGAAGAAACGCTGCACTTGATCGAACAGGCGCTTGAACAGCCCACCCTCTTCGATGTTTTCCAGCGCGACGAGCTGGCGCTCCCCCACCATCTCTTCGCCTAGATAGACTTCCAGCGTACCAACGTCGTCACCTACTGCCACAGGTGCTTGAATGTCAGCATCCAAATTTAGACGGGCGCGGAGCTCTTCATTGCGATTGCGGGGCAGCGTCATGAAAACCTCTTCATCCACCCCCACACGTAGCTCGTTGATGTCCCCGCCCCACACGCGCGGCGTTGCCAGCACGGCGCCGCGCTCATAGAGCTTCATGGTTTCATAGAAACGGAAGCCATAGCTCAGAAGCTTTTGCGATTCCTGGGCACGCGCCTCTTCGGAACTGGTGCCCATCACCACGGAGATCAGACGCATGCCATCACGCTGCGCCGAAGCGACCAGGCAGTAACCTGCTTCGGTGGTCCAGCCGGTTTTCAGGCCGTCTACGGTCGGGTCGCGCCACAACAGGCGGTTACGGTTCGGCTGATCGATGCCCGCAAACGAGAAGTTACGCTGTGAATAGATGGCGTAGTGCTCGGGATAGTCGTTGATAATGTAACGAGACAAACGCGCCATATCATGGGCGGTCGAGTAGTGATTCTCATGGGGCAAGCCAGTGGCATTCATGAAGTGGGTATCGTTCATGCCCAAACGCGTGGCGTGCTGATTCATTAGGTCGGCAAACGGCGCTTCACCGCCCGCCAGATGTTCTGCCATGGCCACGCTGGCATCGTTACCCGAGACGATGATGATGCCATGAAGCAGATTATCCACCGAAACACGATCGCCCACTTCGATGAACATCTTCGAGCCGCCGGTACGCCAAGCGTTTTCGCTGATATTGACCATATCGGTCAGGTTGATGGTGCCACGATCCAGCTCACGCTCCACCAAATAAGCGGTCATCAGTTTGGTCAAACTTGCTGGCGGCAAACGCTCATCGGCGTTGTGCTCTGCAAGAATGCGACCACTGTTGGCGTCCATCAAAATCCACGAACTCGCGGCAAGCTGCGGTGGTGCAGGGATGATCGTTTGGGGTTGAGGGATCACCTGAGCCATCGCCGGGGCGACGACGGCCGTCATCGCTGCGAAGAGGCAGAGCTTGGCGGTACGGCGGATTGACATCATTACATTCATCACATACTTCTCACTGACAAAGAAAAATGGCGGCGCATGATACGCCACTTGGGCACATGTAGAGAGCGATTATCTCACGACAAATACTTGAGGAAAGCCTGCGCGACGAAGTTCTTCACGAGCCTGTGTCTCTTGACTGGGACTGACGGGGCCGACCTGAACGCGGTGAACGTCGGTCTCACTTTGCACTCGAACGCCGCGGGGTAACTCATCCGACAGCCGCTGCTGTAGCTGCTGCGCTCCTTCGGCACTCCCCAGCGCAGCCACCTGCAAATAGACGGCATGACCACTGCTCGGCTCGGCTGACGCTGCCCTAACAGGCCGAGTCTCAGAAACAGGTGTGGAAGCCGCAGCGGCGGGGGCCGCCGATGTGGCTTGGGGGGACGAAACGCTGCCCCCTCGACCACGCTCGGCTAACCACTGAGCAGGGTCGATCGCCTCGACGCGCACGGGCCCGGTTCCGTTTTCGAGAATCCCCAAGCGTGCTGCCGCCGCATAAGAGAGGTCGATTTCACGATCGCTATGGAACGGGCCGCGGTCATTGACGCGAACGATCACCGAGCGTCCGTTGTTCAAACTGGTGACCCTGGCAAAGGTGGGCAGCGGGAGCGAGCGGTGAGCTGCCGACATTTTGTACATGTCGTAAATCTCACCGTTGGACGTGGCGTAGCCGTGGAATTTTTCACCATACCAAGACGCCGTACCCTGGCGCGCATAGCCGCGTGAGTCGGGCAGCACGTGATAGGTTTCGCCCCACACTTCATAGGTGGAACGGTTGCCCGCCCGGGAAGGCGCTTCGATTCGCGGCTCGGCATCGGGTACGGTGCTGACATCCGGCGGCGCCACCGGGTAGGCATCGCCAGTCATCGCATAGCGCTCGCCACTGGCAGCCGCCGGAGCAGCAGGCGCGGAGCTTGAAGCACCTACCTCTCCGCCTGTACGCTGCGGCGCTTGGCTGGCACACCCGCTCACCAAGGCAGCTAACAGCAGCGAGCCGCTTAGGTAGCGCATATTGATTCGCAGTTTAGTCATGCTCAGCCTCAGCTTGCTGCTTGATAGCCTCTGCCAGTTCGGCGACTGCCATGGCGTAGAGGTGGCTATGGTTATAGCGGGTAATCACATAGAAATTGTACTCACCCAGCCGGTAGCTTTCCTGGCCATCGGCATACTCCAGCACCAGTGGCACCACTGGCGTATCGGGCGTTAAGGAAGTTTCCGTCACCACACCCTGCTCAGCGGCTTCGGCAGCCGTCGTGCTTGGGCGCACCGTCTGATTGAAGCTCAGCGCTTCAGGGAGCTCTTCAGGGCCTTCGGCTTCATGGTAAATCGCGCCGCCTCGTTGCCAACCATGCTCGGCGAAGTAATTGGCAACGCTACCAATCGCATCGACTGGGTTATTCCACAAATCGCGCTTCGCGTCACCGTCAAAATCGACGGCGTACGCTTGATAGCTGGTAGGTATGAATTGAGGGTAGCCCATGGCCCCTGCATAGGAGCCGTAGAGCGACTCGGGTGCCACCTCTTGCTGATAGGCGATGGTCAAAAAGGCCGCTAGCTCGCCGCGAAAGAAATCGCCGCGTACCGGGTGGTGAAATGCCAGCGTGGCGAGAGAGTCCAACACTTTATGACGCCCTTTGTGGCGACCGTAGTAGGTCTCTACACCCATGATGGCGGTAATCACTTCCGGCGGCACGCCGTATTCCGACTCGGCACGCGCCAGCGCATCGGCATGGGCCTTCATGAACGCAACCCCTTCGTCGATACGCTGCTCGGTTAGAAAAATATCGCGATACTCGAACCAGCGCAGCCGACGCTCGGCCGCGCCTGCCATGGCATCCAACACTTCCTGTCGATAGCTTGCCTGAGCCAGCGCTTGCTCCAGCCACGCATTTGGCACGCCCTGCTCGGCCAGCTCGTCAGCCAGTTGCTGGGTTTGCGGATTATGCTGCGGATCGAAACTGACCGTTTCCTCAGCGACGACCGCTGGGGCCGAACACGCTACTAGCATGGCAATGGCATAGCCACTCGCTTGACTTCGCGCCCTGTTCATTTGCTCACCACTCCTGTGAATTCATACTGCCACGACCTTGACCGTCAGCGTGGCAGTAACCGCCGATGGGCGTGTATGGACATGAGAATACCGAACCCCGCTAACAAGGTCACGCTAGAGGTGCCGCCATAACTGACCAGTGGCAGCGGCACGCCCACCACCGGCAAAATGCCGCTCACCATACCCACATTGACAAATACATAGATAAAAAACGTCAAGATAATACTGCCCGCAAACAGCCGCCCAAAGGTATCCTGGGATGACGATGCCAGCCATAAGCCGCGGCCTACAATCATGATATATAGTGTTAGCAGCAAGAGCATACCCACCAGGCCGAACTCCTCACCAAGTACAGCAATAATAAAGTCGGTATGTCGCTCTGGCAGGAACTCAAGCTGAGACTGCGTTCCTTCCAACCACCCCTTTCCCCACAGCCCGCCGCTGCCAATAGCCGTGGTGGATTGAATAATGTTCCACCCTGAGCCCAACGGGTCGCTATCAGGGTCTAAAAATGTCAGTACCCGCTGGCGCTGGTAGTTGTGCATGTTCATCCATAGTACCGGCAGGCCCGCCGCGCCCAGGGCCGCGACCAAGCCAATGAGCTTCCAAGAGAGCCCAGCCAGAAGCACCACAATCACCGCAGCACTAGCCACCAGCAGCGATGTCCCAAGGTCAGGCTGGATAGCCGTGAGCACCACGGGCACGCCGATAATCACCGCACACACCACAATATCACGCAGCCTAGGCGGCAACTGGCAGCGATTTAAGTAAGCGGCCACCATGAGCGGTACGGCTAACTTCATCATCTCAGAGGGCTGAAAACGGATAACCCCCGGAATTTCCAGCCAACGCTTGGCGCCCATACCTACATCGCCGACAACTTCAACCGCCAACAGCATCGCTAGCCCAGCACCGTAAGCCAGCGGGGCCCAGCGTAAAAAAGTTGAAGGGGAAAATTGTGCAATAATCACCATGCCAGAAAGCGCAATACCAAAGCGCATGGCTTGGGCAATCACGGTGTCGATACGCTGCCCGGAAGCGCTGTAAAGCACCACCAAACCGCCACCCATCAACACCAACAGCATCCCTAGCAGCCAAGGGTCGAGGTGGATACGCTCCCAAATACTTTTGCGACGGGCAATACCGCTATCAGGCGGGCGTACCGGATAACGGCGCAGCGAGCGGGTAATCAGTTGCCAAGGCATCGCTAGTTACCCTCCACGTTGGCGGTATCTTCCTCTAACACCTCTTTGACTTCCTCGGCCTCGGGGGCCTCATCTTCGAGCAGCCAAGCATCCGTCATCGCCCGCGCCAAATGCGCGGCATGAGTGCTGCCGCCCCCCGCGTTTTCAACGATGACCGATACCGCAATTTTCGGTTCTTCAATGGGCGCAAAAGCCATAAAGAGCGCGTGGTCTCGTAGCCGCTCCTCTAACTCCTCCGCGTTGTAACGCTGATCCTGGCCGAGCGAGAACACCTGGGCCGTGCCTGACTTGCCCCCCATGCGATACTCGAGCCCAACCCCAGTTCGACGCGCCGTACCCTCGCTGCCACTGAGCACTTTTTCCATACCGCTATATACCCGATCCCACCAGTTATCGTTGGCCAGCTGAATATCGGGGAGCGTATCGGGTAGTTCTGCGGGCACTGGCTCTTCACCAATACGCAGGGCAAGGCGAGGCTTCACCCAGTGTCCACGGTTTGCCAACGCGGCAGTGGCACTGGCCAATTGCAGAGGTGTGACCTGCCAGTAGCCTTGGCCAATTCCCACCGATAGCGTTTCACCGGGGTACCAGGGCTGGTTGAAACGTGCTCGCTTCCAGTCTCGGGAGGGCATGAGTCCAGTGCTTTCCCCCTGCACATCGTGGGCAACGCGCTGGCCAAAACCAAAGTTGGTCATACGCTCATGGAGCTTATCAATGCCGAGGTCATGAGCCAGCGTGTAGTAGTAGGTGTTGTTGGAGACCGCTATCGAGCGCTCCATATCGACACGGCCATGCCCCCAGCGCAGCCAGTTACGGTAGCGTCGGGAGTCGTTTGGTAGCTGATAAAAGCCGGGGTCATTAATGGTGCTGTCGGGGGTAATGACCCCTTCCACCAAACCTGCCAGGGCCAGAAACGGCTTGATGGTGGAGCCCGGCGGGTAGTGTCCTCGAATGGCACGGTTAAACAGTGGCAGGTCGATATCTTCCTGCAGTGCTCGATAAGAGGCTACGTCGATCCCGGTCACAAACTGGTTGCTATCAAACCCCGGGGTCGACACCATCGCCAGAATCTCACCAGTATTTGGCACAATAGCCACAATAGAGCCACGCCGACCATCCAAAAGCTCGTAAGCCAGCATCTGCAGGGAGCGGTCGAGAGTAAGCGTTAAGTTAGCGCCGGGCACCGGGTCAGTACGGCCAAGCTCGCGAAGCACGCGACCACGGGCGTTGGTCTCTACCTTGCGTAGGCCCGCCTCTCCATGTAGCTCGGTTTCGTAAAAACGCTCGACACCGGTCTTGCCAATAAAGTGCGTGCCCGCGTAGCGGCCTGGGTCTAAGTCCTGTAGCTCTTCGGCGTTAATACGTCCCACATACCCCAGCGCATGAGCCATGACTTCAGCATCGGGATAGTAGCGCAACAGCTGGGCTTCAACTTCAACACCAGGCAGCAGGTGGCGGTTAACGGCCAGTCGCGCAATCTGCTCTTCGCTTAAGTCACTCATCAGCAGTGCAGGTTGAAAAGGACGCTGACGCTGCCGCGAGCGCACCTGAAATGCCTCTATCTCTTCCTCAGGCAGCTCTAATAAATCGACGAGCAGGGCCAGAGTGTCGTCTAGATCATCGACGCGCTCACGCACCAGGGTAAGGTTGTAGGTAGGACGGTTTTCCGCCAGCAGCGCACCGTTACGATCATAGATAAGCCCGCGGTTAGGCGGCAGAGGCTCGACGCGTACCCGGTTCTTCTCGGAGCGCGTGCTGTATAAATCGTGTTGAACGATTTGCAAATAGCCAAGGCGGCTTACCAGCAAGCTCGTCAACACAATCACTACCAAGACAGCAAGCAGCGCCCTGACACGGAAAATACGCAGCTCTTGCTCAGGATTTTTTAGCGTGTCACGGCGCTGGGGCATGGCAACAGATGACTCTCAAATCAAACAATAAAAGCGGCGGCCCCAGTGGGGAATAAATGCAACATAACGGCTAGTGATTAACTCTGTGTTGCTCACTAGCGGTGATAGGGGTGGCCCACTAGCAGTGTCCAGGCGCGATAAAGCTGCTCTGCCAACATAATTCGCACGAGCGGGTGAGGTAGCGTTAGCGGCGAAAGTGACCACGCTTTATCAGCCATAGCGGAAAGCGCAGGCTCTAAGCCGTCCGGGCCACCCACCAACAGCACCACATCACGCCCTTCCATGCGCCAGCCATCCGCTTCCTGCGCCAACTGTTCGGTGGTCCAGGGTTTGCCCTTTACCTCCAGCGCCACCACGATTTCATCGCCACGCAGCTTTTCACGAATTCGCTGCGCTTCTTGCGCGCGGGCTTTAGCGATATCGGCATTTTTGCCACGCTGGCCGAGCGGTATTTCTTCAATTTCCAGCGTGAAATCCCGAGGGAGCCGCTTGCGGTAGGTCTCAACGCCTTGTTCCACCCATGCAGGCATTTTTGTACCCACCGCTAACAGCCGAATCCTCATGACATCGTGGCTCGCTCTTCAAACTGCTTCAGCGATTCACTAATCGCGCCAGCGTCGCTAGGCAGATCTGCCCAAAGGCGCTCCAGGTCATACAGCGCACGGGCTTCTGGAAGCATAATGTGAACCACCACATCGCCCAGGTCGACCAGCACCCAGTCGGCATTATCGCCACCTTCAACACCGCGAGGGTGAAGGCCGGATGCCTTGGCTTTTTCGACAACGTTCTGGGCCAGTGCGGCCACGTGGCGGGTAGAAGTACCACTGGCAATCAGCATCAGATCGGTAACTTCGGTTAATTTCGCAACGTCGAGTTGAGTAATATCGCGTGCTTTAAGCTCTTCTAGCGAGTCAATCGCTAGGTTTTTCAGTGTATCGATGTGCATGACTCCTGAAGGCAACCCCTTGTGGTGGTATCGAGTGGTGGTATCGAGTGTCGTTACTAACGTCGGTATTTCGAGTGGCACCAGCCTGTAAGCGGGCCATTGTAACGGCTTCTTTCACGACTGCCAGTGCTATTCATCGGACTGATAAAGCCCTTGATAAAAAATAGCCTGTTCTACCGCTTCTGGTAGTAAGTAGCGCACGCTTTTACCCGCCTGCAGCCGCTCCCGAATATAAGTGGCAGATATCGCCATTAAAGACGGCAGCTCAAGCATCAACATTCCGCCTCTCGTGCGCTGCATTAATACATCGACACTATCGACTTCTCGATTGCCGACCAGTTCCTTCAATGCTGACGGCCAAGAAGATTGATAACCTGGGCGAGCAATGACCACTAGGTGGGCCAACTCGAAAAGCTGCTCTGCACGGTCCCACTTCGCCAAACGTAAAAAGGCATCGAAGCCGATCACCATGACTAACGGTACATCGTCGCCATACTGCTGGCGGAGTTCCGCCAGCGTATCCACGCTGTATGAGGGGCCGTCGCGCTGAAGCTCTCGATCATCCGCTAACAGCCCTGGCGTATCGCCAATGCCCGCTTTTAAGAGGGCTAAGCGCTGGGCAGCCGACACCTGCGGTGTATCTCGCAGGGGCGGCTGCGGCGCGGGCACCATATGCAGCGTATTGAGGCCTAACACCTCGCGCACTTCTACAGCGCTGCGCAGATGGCCGTTGTGAATGGGGTCAAATGTCCCCCCGAGCATACCTACCCGCATTGGCCCGGCGATGCTGGGCGTGTCACTCATTGTCTAACCTGGCCGTCACCCAATACGATATATTTTTGAGTCGTTAAGCCTTCAAGCCCCACCGGACCACGGGCGTGAAGCTTATCAGTGGAGATACCGATTTCTGCCCCTAACCCATACTCAAAGCCATCCGCAAAACGGGTAGAGGCATTCACTATCACTGAGCTTGAGTCCACTTCGGCCATAAAACGCCGCGCCAGCGAGTAGTCTTGAGTCACAATCGCGTCGGTATGGTGCGAGCCGTAGCGCTCAATATGCTCAATCGCCTCTTCCATTCCATCGACCACTTTAATGGCGAGGATCGGCGCCAAATACTCCGCATGCCAATCGTCCTCTGTAGCCAAAGTGGCTTGGGGAAGTAACGCGCGCGTGCGCTCACAGCCACGCAGCTCTACCTGATGTTCTGCATAGGCCCGGGCCAGCTCCGGCAGCAAAATATCGGCAACGGGCGCATCCACCAGCAGCGTCTCCATGGTGTTGCAGGTGCCATAGCGGTGCGTTTTGGCATTAACGGCAATCGCCAGCGCTTTAGCGGGATCGGCGGTGGTATCAATATAGACGTGGCATACGCCGTCCAAATGTTTGATAACCGGTACTTTAGCTTCGCGGGAAATGCGCTCAATCAGCGACTTACCGCCGCGAGGAATAATCACATCAATATAGGCAGGCATACTGATCATTTCACCTACGGCCGCACGGTCGGTAGTGGCCACTACCTGCACACTGCCCGCTGGCAGGCCCGCATCGGCTAGCCCCGCCTGAAGGCAGCGGCTAAGCGCTGCATTAGAGGCGCTGGCTTCGGAGCCACCGCGTAGCACGCAAGCGTTTCCCGATTTAAGACACAGGCTGGCCGCTTCGATCGTTACATTGGGGCGTGACTCATAAATAATGCCGATAACTCCCAGCGGAACGCGCATTTTGCCAACCTGAATGCCGCTGGGGCGGTAGCTCATGCCGTCAATCTCACCCACCGGATCGGGTAGCGCTGCCACTTGGCGAAGACCTTCAATCATCGCGTCAATGCGCTGGTCATTCAGGGCCAGCCGGTCTAGCAGTGCATTATCTAGCCCATTGTCACGCCCACGCTGCATGTCCTCGGCATTGGCCTGCAGAATATCACTGCGTGCCGCCGCCACACGCTGCGCCATTGCCTCAAGCGCTTGATTCTTAATGTGGGTATTGGCACGTCGCAATGCGCTTGCCGCTGCCCGAGCGCCTTGCCCCAGGGCCTGCATATACGCGGGCACATCCCCGGCAGCCAAATGGTGTTGGGCGTCTTCTTGGAATGCATCAGAACCGCGCATACTATCTCCCTGTGTTGTGGTCAGCGTTGCTAAGTGAAGTGGGCTTATATTACGCCATTTGGGCATTATACTGAGTGATTCAAAGGACTAGGCCAAGCAATGCGTTATGCTACTGCTAAATAGGCCAACCGCTATCAGGTAAATAGTAAGCCACCATGCAAAGCAAATACAAAATCAGCCTGCTAAGAGCCAGTCTACTCGCCGCTGCCGTGGCGCTGGCTTTATGGACGCCCATGGCACCGCCAGCAGCTGCCCTGTTGCTCTGGCTGTCGGTTGGTTGGCTCTTTATTACGGCGCTGGTACTGGATTTTAGCCATCGCCGCTCTCCTGGGCTGCCCTGGCAGATGCTCGCTGGAACGCTACTACTAGGGTTAATTGCCGCCGCACCTGAGCGGCATGCGCTGCTTATTTGGGCATGGGGAGCAGTGTTTATGCTGCCTCAACATCGCTGGGCCGCCATTTTTAATGCATGCGCGGCCATGCTTAGCTGCTTACTACTCGCTCCCGTGGTGAGCCTACCGGAGTGGCTCCTAATGGTTTTATCGCTGGCAACACTCAGCGTACTGGCCCTTTCACGCACTCACCAGTTAATTAATATGAATGGCGATATACGCCAACGCCTAAGGCTAGTACCAGGAGCAAACCTATGGGCAGGCGAGCAACTCTTACGCGATTTACTGCGAGAACAAACCCGCTCAGAGCGGGAAGCTATCCATGCCGAAGTGTTAGTCATTCAAGTAAAGCGGCACCAACTTTGGCCAGTCGCCCAACAACTCTGCGAGTTGACTTATAAGTTTGAAAACGTCTATCGGCTGAATGGCACGACACTCGCCACCCTCATATTATCGAGAACGTCCAAAGAGGCCGCTAAACGGCGCGAGCTCCTATGTGCTGTTCTACCCGACAGCGCCGCCATTTATCACCAGCCCCTCATGGAGATCGAGCTGGCGTCACTCTCAATCGAAGCCCTAAGCCGCTACCCGAAACATCGGCTAAGTGAGGCCGCATGAGAGTGCAGCCACTGCCCAAGCGACTAATGACTGCGGCCTATAGCGCCAGTATGTTCATCATGGTGGGCTACATGATGTGGCTGTACGCGATGGGCAGCTACCGCGAACTGCTAATACCGCTATTTTTGGCAATGCTGTTATTGGTCAGTTTGCTGATGCATTTAGGCCAAGGGTTTCGCCCCTGCATACCGCGCATACTGTTATTGGCGAGCATCTATATTGCTGTGCTAACCGCCACCTATACACAGCCAAGCCCAGCGCCCCTATGGCTCGGCTTACCCATTGCAGCCACATTTTTACTGTTGCCGCTTTGGAGCGCGCTTAGTCTGAATATAGTTTGCCTTTCCGCCTGGTGGTGGCTAGCACCTTTTGAGACGACTGCTTTTTCACTTAGTCATGTGGCGTTAACGCTACTGCTCGCCCTTCCCCCATGGGAACATGCACGCCGTCGGGCGCTACTGCGGGCCACAGACCCAAACGATAGCGACTGTGATGCTTACCATATTGATACGCTGAAAGAGCGGCTCAATAATGAATTTCAACGGGCAGCAATGCTCAATAAGCGCTTGGCAGTCCTAGTGCTTCACTTACCACAGTTGGATATGGCAGAAGAGCAGTTTGGTCACCGTGCGCAAACCGCCTTATTGGGTGCCCTGTGCAGCGAGGTCAATAGCCGTTGCCGTGATCACGATATACTGGGTCGCGCTGGCAATGCGACATTCTGGCTGGTCCTACCCGATACCAGTGAAAGTGGCGCCTTGCTTGTTAGGGAGCGCTTACAGAGAGCGCTTTCCCGTCGTGTGCTAGTGGAAACTGGGCAACTAGAAGCGCGCATTACCACCTGCCTGCCTCTTCGCAAAGAGAGCTTCGAGCGATATGTACAGCGCCTGGAAACGCGTGCCGAAGCTATTGCCAACGTGTAACCCATCTGCGGACGGAATCGCCTTTGCCTATCGCCGACACACTGTTATCTCTGTCGCTTTCACCTACGCTGCTGCTCCTACTGGTGCTGGGGATTGCCATGGTGGAATCTCTAGCGCTGGTAGGCTTACTGGTGCCCGGCGTTGTGCTTATCACTGCCGCTGCCTCTATGGCAGGGCATCAAATGGTCGCGCTACCGTGGCTAATTGGCGCAGCCTTCGCAGGGGCTGTGTTAGGCGATGGGCTTAGCTACTTTTTAGGCTATCGCCACCGCGATACCGTGGTGACCCGTTGGCCGCTTTCGCTTCATCCCGAATGGCTAGGCCGAGGCGCCCGTTTTTTTGAGCGTTATGGTATCTACTCGGTGTTTATTGGGCGCTTTGTCGGACCCGTGCGCCCTATTATTCCGCTCATCGCGGGTATGATGCATATGCCAGCGCGCACCTTTCTCTTAGCCAACGTAATTTCTGCTGCTCTTTGGGCACCGGCATACGTTTTACCCGGCTACCTGCTGGGCCACACTTGGCAACAGCAGCTCAACCTGCCCGCCAATGTTGAAATGGCCGTGGTGATGATGGCCGTTAGCGTCGTGGCACTGGCCGTAATGTTCTCCTGGGGCCGCGCGCAAGTAGGTCACAAGGGGCGGGTGTACTTTGCAATTGCACGTATTGCTCGCCGAATACCCGCCATGCGCCGCCCGTGGCTCGCTATGAGCCGCAGCGGTGAGGTGCCTTTAGCCTCACTCTTTTTATGCATCATAGCGCTTACCGCAGCATCCGCCTGGACACTGATGGTCATGCAGCATCCAGGCCCTTTGCTGATTGACTTGCAGGCGCAGCGACTCTTCTCCTGGCTGGCAACTCCCTGGCTAACAGACGCCAGCCTGCTACTTGCCGAAGTGGGCGATAAAGCGGGGATTATTACACTCGTCGCCCCTTGGGCACTCTGGTTGCTGTTGGTCAAACGTATTGACCTACTTGCTCATGGGGCGCTAGCGCTGGGAGGTATTGGCGCACTCAACACATTAGGTAAAGCCGTATTTGCGCGGGCTAGGCCTGACACACCGGACTATTTAGTCGGGTCGTTTTCCTACCCAAGTGCACATACCTCCACATGGGTTGTAGTGGTGGGTATCACGGCAGCCTTTGTCGCGTCACAGCTGCCGAGACAAAGGCGGATGTGGGTATATTGGCTTGCCATTGCCATCACGATCCCAATGGCACTTTCGCGTCTGATCATTGGTGTCCACTGGCTCAGCGACTTAATGGGCGGTGTGCTGCTTGGTCTGGTCGTCTGTGCGCTTGTTCAGCTTAATTGGCAACGGCGTTATCGCCCTCCTTTGCCGTCTTTTCCCTGGCTTGGGCTGCTGCTTGGGTCACTACTACTCATCATTCTACGTGTTACTTTTTTCCCGCCCGTTTAAACATAGGGATTCATGCAGGGAGTGACTCGTTCAACCCAATGCCAACCACATGCCTACGCCAATCATCAATGTGCCCGCGATGCGGTTAAGCAGCCTCACATTGCCGCTTTTACCTAGCAGCTTACGCAACGTTTTTCCGCCGGTGGCGTATACCAACATACTGGCAAACTCAATGGTGAGAATGACAGCAATTAGCATACTGAGCTGCGGCGCAAGCGGCCGACTGCCATCTAAAAACGGCGGCAGTAGCACCATAAAAAACGCCCACCCCTTTGGGTTGGCAACGGCCGTTACCAAACCTTGGGTGGCAAGCTGAAGACGCCCAGCGGCAGGGCCAGTATCCAGCTCACTAGGAATAGCCATACGGCCCCGTGAGCGCCACATCATGATGCCCAAATAGGCCAAATAGGCACCGCCCACCCACTTGAAGGCGATGAATAGTTCGGGCTGGCGCAGCATCAACGCAGCGACGCCCGCCCCCGCCGCCGCCGCCACGAAACCGACGCCGATCAGCTCTCCGACCATCATCCACAGCGTGCGTTTGACGCCTTGCGTCATGCCCAACACCATGGCCAGCGTCATGCACATGCCTGGTGTTAACGAGACGAAGAGAAACGTCGGTATGAAGACCGAGAGCGTCGCCCATGACATCATGGCGAACCGTCCTTGTTTTGCGCATCGCGAGAGGTGGCCGCGGCGTCTTCGCCCCAGCGGGGCATCAGGCGGTGGGCAATACCCAACTGATTGAGTATGCGCGCAACAATAAAGTCGATCAGATCTTCCATGCTTTGAGGGCGGTGATAAAACCCTGGAGCGGCGGGCAAAATCACCACACCCAGGCGGCTAAGCGCCAGCATGTGCTCTAAATGAATGGGAGAAAACGGGCTTTCGCGTGGCACCATCACCAACGTACGGCGCTCTTTAATGGCCACATCAGCGGCGCGCTCAATCAAGTTATTACTGGCGCCGGTCGCGACCGCCGAGAGCGTGCCCGTTGAACAGGGGCAAATTACCATGGCCGAAGGTGCACCAGACCCAGACGCCACGGGCGCCGTCCAGTCTTCTCGACCAAAACAGCGAATTTGCCCTGGTTGGGCACCGCTTTTTTCTGTGAGCGTCTCTACCAATCGCTGCGGCTGGGCAGGGAGTGACACATCCGTTTCCGTGGCAATCACCATATGAGCCGCTTTGGAAATCATTACCCACACTTCATGCCCCGCCTCGACCAGCACATCGATCAAGCGAAGGCCATACTGAGCGCCTGAAGCACCTGTTAGCGCTACTGTTACCGGAGGTTTAAACATTGTCACTTCGACTGCTCCCGCGCTGTTAATGCATCTAACAACCGCTCGTGCACTCCCTCAAAACCACCATTAGACATCACCACAATACGATCTAGAGGTGACGCTTGAGTGACCACTGCTTCTACTAGCGCATCAATATCGTTAAACAGCGCGGCACGCTCTCCTTGAGTCTCTACCAGCGATTCCATCGACCAAGCCACTCCCGCTGGCTGAAACCAGAACACCGCATCCGCATCGGCCACGCTGTCACTTAAGCGCTCCCGCAGGGCACCCAAACGCATGGTATTGGAGCGTGGTTCAATCACTGCCAGCAAACGCCCCTTGGTCGTGGCTGCGCGCAGACCTTGTAGCGTGGCGGCAATGGCCGTCGGATGGTGGGCAAAATCATCGATCACCTGAATGCCATTGACCTCGCCCCTTACCTCTTGCCGACGGCGCGGTGTTTTAAACCGCGCCAGCGCGGCACACGCCCGCACCAAATTCACGCCACACAGTCGTGCTGCCGCTAGCGCTGCCAGTGCATTGCGCGCGTTGTGTTCGCCGGTTAACGCCCACTCCACCACGCCATCCTCTTCACCTTGCTCGCCTAAATACAAGACCTGAAAACGGCTAGCGTCGGCACGTTCTAAGCGCAGCTGCCACTGGCTGTTTGCATCAGCTCCAAAATAGGCCACCGGTGACCACGCCCCCATCTTCAACACTCGTTCCAGTGCGGGCTGCTGATCGGCTACTAATAAATGCCCTTGGCTGGGAACGATACGCACTAAATGGTGGAACTGGCGCTCGATAGCGGCGAGATCAGGAAAAATATCAGCATGATCAAACTCAAGGTTATTGAGTACTGCAATCGTCGGGCGGTAGTGAACAAACTTGGAGCGCTTATCAAAAAAGGCCGTGTCATACTCATCGGCTTCTACTACAAAGGGGGCGTTTTCGTCGCCTAAGCGCGCCGAAACGCCAAAATTACGTGGCACGCCACCAATCAGAAAGCCAGGCTTTAGCCCAGCACTTTCTAATAGCCAAGCTAACAAGCTGGCAGTGGTGGTTTTGCCATGAGTGCCCGCCACAGCAATCACTTTGCGGCCAGGCAACACATAGTCTGCAAGCCACTGCGCCCCTGAGGTATAGCGCATGCCACTATTGAGCAGTGCCTCCACCTCCGGATTGCCCCGTGAGAGCGCATTACCCACGACCACCAAGTCGATTGAGCCTGAGAGATTGGCTGCTTGATAGCCTTCCATCAGGGTGATCCCAGCCTCAGCTAGCTGCGTACTCATCGGTGGATATACGTTGGCATCGGAGCCGCTTACTTCATGGCCTAACTCCCGTGCAAGTAGTGCAAGGCTCCCCATAAAGGTGCCACAGATGCCAATAATATGCAGACGCATGGGCCAAGCGCTCCCTTCCTAACCATTTCAAACGATTGAACTTACTAAACACATCAATCAACGAGCGCTGAGATTAGCACGCCACGCGGTGTTGCTCATCTCGTTCCCCGCGCGACATGGCATTACAGGCTCAGAAAGTGACAATTCTGACGATTTATTGCAGGATGCGCGCACCTTTTCTTATTCGACATCCAACAACCCGTCCACTGCATACGCTGTAAAGCAGTGCAGTGAGAGGAGACAACCATGCGCATCTTAATTCGTTACTTCTTTCGGGGCGTTCGCGTCCTGCTAGCCCCCGTCATGCTGATCTCCGAGAAGCTATCCACGCCAAAAGCCGTCGAGCGCACCCCAGAAGAGCAGGCTCAGGTAGACGCCGCTTGCCAACAGCTTGCGCTCTACCAGTTCAGAACGTGCCCCTTCTGTATCAAAGTGCGTAAAGAGATTGCCCGGCTGGGGCTTAATATTGAGCTTCGCGATGCCCAGCTAGACCCTGCACATAAGCAGGCCCTGCTGGAAGGTGGTGGTAAAGTAAAGGTTCCCTGCCTAAAAATTACCGATGACGCAGGTCAAGCCACCTGGCTATACGAATCGGATGAGATTAACCGCTGGCTTCACCAGCGTTTTGGCGCGTAATTACGGCGACATACGCTGCCTAAGAAAATGCTCCTCCTGGCGATCGAGAAGGCCAAGGCCAGCATCCGCGCCAAGGTGGAGCATCCGTTTCATGTGATCAAGAACCTCTTCGCCTACCGGAAGGTGCACTTACAAGGGGCTGGCCAAGAACTAGGCGCAGCTGTTCACCCTGTTCGCCCTCGGCAACCTGGTGCTGGCAAGAAGGTGCGAGGGGGATGTCGACGGGGCCAGTGTGTCTTGAATTTGGCTTGGCAGCCGGAAAACCGGCTGCCAGGGAAATAGGCCGCCTGTGGTGGCCAGAAATTCTCCGCTGAGAAGCAGAAAGTGTTTCGCTGAGTGCCAAGGAGGCTCAGTATCAAATTGATCAGCGGTTCCTTAACTGACGCTTCTCAGGTCTTTCGCCCCACCTCCTTCATGCGCGCCGCCTCGACAATTTCGATCCAGTAGCCATCTGGATCTTTAATAAAGGCAACGTCCTTCATCTTGCCCTGCTCTGGACGCTTTACGTATTTGACGTCGTTGGCGTCGAACCAGGCAATGGCAGCATCCAGCTCGGGCACCGAAAAGCAGATATGTCCGAAGCCCTGCGGCTCGGCGTTACCATCGTGGTAGGTAAAGCCGGGCTGATCTTCGGTGCCCCAATTGTGGGTCAGCTCAAGCACGCCGCGCTGCTGGAATGTCCAGACCGTGCGCTCACCAGCATCCTTGGGAATCACCTCACCCTCATCTAGGCGACCCAGAAAATAGAGCGAAAACCCCATTTCCTCAAAATCCAGCTTGCGGAGGACTTGCATCGCAAAGACCCGCGTATAGAACGCTAGTGATCGCTGCGGATCCTTGATGCGTAGCATGGTGTGGTTGAGCCGAAAGCCGCTGGCCTCGCGGGCCGGGGGCTCTACTCCGGGGTACTGTTCACCACTGAAGCTCATATCGTACTCCTCTATCGAAATCGAGATTTAAAGGCAAAGCGGGCGACGTAGGCAACTACCAGCACCAACCAGAAGGGCGCGGGGCAAAAAGTGGGTGTTATACCGCGCGCTCCTTCATTAGCTTCCCAATATGCTCAGCCTGGCGGATTGCCAGCGTAACGATGGTCAGCGTGGGGTTTTCTGCCGCCGAGGTAGTAAACTGGCTACCGTCGGAAATGAACAGGTTTGGAATATCGTGGGTCTGACCGTATGCGTTGCACACGCCGTCTTGCGCCTGAGCGCTCATGCGACAGGTGCCCAGATTATGGGTCGATGGGTATGGCGGCACGCGGTAGATATCGCGAGCGCCTACCGCTGCATAAAGTTCGCTGCCTTTCAGATAGGCATGTTCGCGCATAGCCTCGTCGTTAGGATGGTCGTCATAATGCACGTTAGGGATCGGCAAGCCATGCTGATCCTTGAGCTCGTCATGTAGGGTCACACGGTTGGAGGCGCGTGGCATGTCCTCGCCGACCAGCCACATGCCCGCCATGTGTGCATACTGGTCCATAGCACCGGTAAACGCTTCTCCCCAGGCACCTGGATCGAGGAATGCTGCCATAAAAGGGAGGCCTAGCGACAAAGTTTCCATCTCATAGCCGCCGACGAAGCCGCGCGAAGTGTCGTGCCTAGCCTCATCGGGAATGATTCCAGCCATGGTCGTACCACGGTACATGTGCACCGGCTCGTCAAAGGTAGCGTAGACAGACCCAGTCATGTGGCGCATGTAGTTGCGCCCCACTTGGCCCGAACTGTTGGCTAGGCCGTTGGGGAACATCGCGCTTGCCGAATTGAGCAGCAAACGTGGCGTCTCGATGGAGTTGCCAGCTACGGCGACCAGACGTGCCTTCTGGCGCACCAAGTTACCATCCTTGTCAAAGTAGGTAACACCCGTGGCGTGGCCTTTGGCATCGTGCTCAATCTGTGCAACATGAGCATTTGTCCGTAACTCGGCATGCCCAGTGAGCAGGGCCGCCGGCAGCTCGGTATAGAGAGTTGACCATTTGGCACCGAAACGACAGCCCTGGAAGCAGAAACCGCGCTGTTGACAGCCCGGGCGACCATCGCGTGTCCGGCTATTGATCGCCATGTGTCCTGTATTGCATGCATAGCCCAATTTCTGTGCCCCAGCATGCATCACCTTGAAGTTGTTGTTGCCGGGCAGACCAGCGATATCGTTGGTTCGCGTCACACCCATCTTGTCTTCAGCACGTGTGTAATACGGCGCTAGTTCATCGTAGCCGACTGGCCAGTCGAGCAGATTGGCACCGTCGAGTGCACCGTAATGAGTAAGCGCCTGGAACTCGTGGGGCTGAAAGCGCAGACTGGCACCAGCCCAGTGCACCGTGGTCCCACCCACCGTTTTGCAGATCCAAGTAGGCAAGTTGGGGAAGTCCCTGGCGATGCGCCAGCTACCTGATGTCGTGCGATTGTCGAGCCAGGAGAGCTGACTGAAGGCTGGCCACTCGTCGGCATGGAAGTCCGGGCGGTCATGCAGAGCGCCAGCTTCCAGTACCACCACATCAATGCCCTGCTGGGCCAGTTCGTTGGCCAGAGTGCCACCGCCGGCCCCGGAACCGATGATCACCACGACACTGTCATCGTCGTGGGCAAAAGTCTTGCTATTATCGAACTGCGCCATAGCGTGTTCTCCTCAGGAAAGCATCGTCTTGTTGTTATGGTTGCCTAGCTTAGGCGCCGGGCATCAGACCGCTATCCGCCACCGGCGGGTCGGGCAGCCAAGTCAGGTCATCAAAACCCTTGAAGAGATACCCCATGTCGCCCTCCTCCCCCTGGTAGCCGAAATGGGCGAAAGCCAGCGGGTTGCTGTACAGCGAAACCACAGCGGACGAGCGGATCTTCTCGAAGAACGGAGAACCAGCGGCCTCAGCCACGCTGGACTGACGCTGTGTTGCATCGAGAGCCAGCCAGTCGCCATCGGCCTGGCGATCTAGCGCCGTCACTCCATCACGCAGCAACGCCAGAATGGCAGGGTCGGCGTCTGCCTGTCGATCGAGATCCTTGACCACCAGTGCATAGACAGCGTCTTCCAGGTCGCGATGCGGAAAGACATGGCGAGTGAACTGCAGCAGTGCCTCACTCTCATGCGTAGTGAACTGCTCAGTGGTCACCGCCCAACTGCGGCTCGGTGCCAGCAGAGCGATGGGACCGCTAGCAAAGGCTAGCGTTCCGACAAGTGCACCTCCACTGGCCTTCAGGAACACTCGGCGTGATAAGGGGCGTGAGAACATGGCGAAATCTCCGCATTATAGGGCTGTTCATAATAGGGCTGTTCATACTGAACGTTGAGAAGCAGGCCGCCCTTTTGTTTTTGTAGATTGAGATGCTAGGTGGCATCTTCATTCAGAGAGTAGTCGTCAGCGGCAGCGGGAGGGTAACATTGGGTTACTACATAGCCTAAGGTCTAATCGAAAGAGACATTTCAGACACAAGTCGGATGGCCTGTAAAGGTCAATAAGACTAAGTTGATAATGACCAACCCAATGACGGAACCTCGCCATGTGCCATGTCTATGCTTCGACAGATCCTCAACGCTACGAGAGCACCACACGCTCGGTACGCCTGCAGGGGAGCGTGACCAGTGTCCGCTTAGAGAACGAGTTCTGGGGGATTCTTGATTGTCTAGCCACCGAGCAAGGCATGTCAGCAGGACGTTTCATCAGCAATCTCTACAGCGAGGTCATTGCCAACAAAGGCGAGGTACCCAACCTGGCCTCAATGCTGCGCGTGGCATGTGCTGTACATCTGCACCTGCACGCTGAATCGGTACCTGCCCGGAATCCTTCTGCGGAATCATCACGCCGTCGAGCCTAGGTGATAGCATCGACAAAACTAAGGAACCGCTGATCAATTCGTCTCTAAGCGGCTGAAATGCTCATAATGGCACTTTCACTGAAAGTGTTTCGCTGAGTGCCAAAGAGGCTCAGTATCAAATTGATCAACGGTTCCCTAAAACTCGACCTTTTGCGCGGTAATATCGAAGTGCACGCTGAGCGGCACGCCCTCCGAAGCGCTGGGGGATGACTCCAGCGTGTGCTGAAGCGCTAACTGCCCTTCAATATGGCCCACCACATGGAGGTCTCTCCCGGTTTGCTCAACGTGGCTCAGCGTTACTGTGATCTCGCCACCCTCAGAGGTATAGAGAGGCGGCATCGCCGTTTCGCCCATAAACTGCACCACGCTTGCCTCCATGAGTTCCTCATTCTCTAACGTTAAACTCATGGCCAATGCCTGTTGAGCATCCCATTCAACTGGATCAATAAAACCAGTGACCTCGATTTTCAGTTGATCACCTACCTCCATAAACGACGCATTTGAATCGTCACCTTGGTGTAATACGAACCAGGCATACTCATCTTCACCCAAGGTCCCCACCATATCCGCCGTTTCATCAGCGCTTACCAACAATGAACACCCAGCGATGAGACTGACAGCCAGCCAGCTAACACATTGTTTCAACATAGTCTGTTATGCCCTATCAATTGAGTTAGGTGTTGATCGTATTCTCACACCGCTTAACTATCGACTTTTGTCTAGCACCCTATGCTACAACGTCCGCCGTTAGCCCCATCATTCAGCAGATGAATGATGCCAGTCATTATTTCTATTGTATGACGCCACCACCTCTCTCTATGTTGTCAGCATAGCTTACGAGCTGACCGTGTCTGTTTTACTGACAAGTACCTCGCTGAACACTCACTCAGTAAGACGAACAATAAACAACATGCATGGGAACATTTATGACGCTCAAGAAGACGCTACTGGCCTCTGTGATCGGTGCTACTGTGGCAGCAACAACTATGTTGCCGATGACCGCAAGCGCCGAAACCCTCCGTATCGGCTACTCCGCTGACCCTGAAACCCTGGACTTGCATGAGCAGCTGTCAGGCGGCGTACTGCGTTTTTCGCACCTCGCGTTTGACCCGCTGGTTCGCTGGACCAAAAACTTTCAGTTTGAGCCGCGCCTAGCCACTGAGTGGGAGCAGGTAGACGACACCACCATGCGCATGACCCTGCGCGAAGGCGTTACTTTCCATTCCGGCAACCCTTTCACAGCAAAAGATGTCGTGTGGACCATTGAGCGTCTGAAAGAGAGCCCGGACTACCGCGCCATTTTTGACCCGGTTGCCAGCGCAGAAGCCGTTGACGACTACACCGTCGAAATCACTACGTCTGAGCCCTACCCGCTGCTGTTGAACCTCGCCACCTACATCTTCCCGATGGATAGCGAGTTCTACACAGGCGAAACCGAAGACGGTAACGACAAAGCCGAAATCGTTAAAGCGGGTAACTCCTTCGCTTCACGCAACGTATCAGGCACCGGCCCATTCATCGTCACTGACCGTCGCCAGGGTGTCCGCGTTGACTTCAAACGTTTTGAAGACTACTGGGATACCGAAAGCGAAGGCAACGTTTCTGAAATCGTGTTAACGCCGATTGCTGAAAATGCCTCACGCGTGGCGGCCCTGCTGTCTGGCGGCGTTGACTTCATCGATGCCGTTCCGCCTAACGACCTTGATCGTGTGCGTAACGCCGACGGTGTGGAATTGGTAGAAGTGCCCGGCACCCGCATCATCGGCTTCCAGCTCAACGAAGAGCGCGTGGAAGCCTTCCAAGATGCTCGCGTTCGTCAAGCCGTTGACTTAGCCATCAACCAGGAAGGCATCGCCGACCGCTTAATGCGCGGCTTCGCCACGCCGGCTGGCCAGTTCTCTCCGGAAGGTTACTCTGGCCACAATCCGGATCTCGTTCCCCGTTACGACCTTGAGCGCGCCCAAGCGCTGATGGCCGAAGCGGGCTACGAAGAGGGCTTCAGCGTTGATATGATCGCGCCGAACAACCGTTACGTGAACGATGCGCAGCTGGCCCAAGCGGTTGCCAACATGCTGGCGCGTATCAACATCAACGTTAACCTGCGCACCATGCCGCTGGCCCAGTACTGGCCTGAGTACGACACGCGCCAGTCAGACATCGCCATGATCGGCTGGCACGCGGACACCGAAGACACCGCCAACTTCTTCCAGTACCTCTCTTTCTGTATTGATGAAGAGAGCGGTGCTGGCCAGTACAACTACGGCAGCTACTGCAACGAAGAGATCGACGCGCTGGTGACAGCAGCCGACAGCGAAACCGATCTTGAAAAACGCAACGAAATGCTGCGTGAAGCAGAAGCCATGCTGTATGAAGACGTTGGTTTCGTCATGCTGCACTGGCAAAACCTTGCCTATGCCGCAGCTGAAGGCGTAGATGTTGAGCCGGTTGTTAGCGCGCTGGACTTCCCCTACCTGGGTGATTTGGTGATTAACCGCTAATCCCCACGCAGAACCGAACACCCGCGCAAGGACGCTTATCTGATTAACCTACATAGGTGGCGTACGCCATGATTGCTTTTTTAATCAAGCGGCTGATGCACGCAATATTGGTGATGTTTGTCATCAGTGTATTGGCCTTCGCCATCCAGGATAACCTGGGTGACCCTGTACAGCAGATGGTCGGACAGTCGGTCCCCGAAAGTGAACGCGAAGCCATTCGCGAACGGCTGGGGCTCAACGACCCCTTCCTAGTGCAGTACGTGCGTTTTGCTAAAAACGCTGTGCAGGGTGATTTTGGCTACTCCTACTTCTACCGCGAACCAGCGCTGGAAGTGATTGCCCGGCACCTACCCGCCACCCTTGAGCTGGTATTTGCTGCCACCCTGATTATCGTGCTGCTATCTGTTCCCATTGGCGTGTATAGCGCTATCAAACCGCGCTCGCCGATATCCCGGTTCTTCATGGGGGCATCGATTATCGGTATTTCGATCCCGGTCTTCTTGACCGCGATTGTGTTAATTCAAATTTTCTCGATTGGTATTACCGTCTCGCTGTTCCCCGAAGGCACTGCCTGGGGTGCTTGGTTAAACGGCCTGCTCTCGACCGAGGGCAATATGCCGTCGTTTGGTCGTGGCTATGATTTGGTGCATGTCGTCGGCCACTGGGATACCAACCTAGTTACCTGGAATGGCTTGCAACACCTTGTCCTACCCGCCGTATCGCTAGCCTCCATTATGCTGCCGCTGTTTATTCGTTTGATTCGCGCAGAAATGATGGAAGTGCTGCAATCTGAATACGTGAAGTATGCGCGCGCTAAAGGGATTTCCATGCGCCGTGTCTATTTCGTTCACGCGCTGAAAAACACCATGCTGCCGGTGATTACCGTGGGTGGCGTACAGATTGGTACCATGGTGGCCTACACCATTTTGACCGAAACCGTATTCCAATGGCCGGGCATGGGGCTGATGTTCCTTGACGCCATCAACCATGCCGACATTCCGCTCATTGTGACCTACCTGATGATTGTCGGCGTCATTTTCGTGGTTACGAACACCATCGTGGACCTGATCTACGGCTTCGTGAACCCCACTGTAAAACTGACTGGTAAGCCCGCATGACAACGTCCACAACTTCCACTGCACCAAGCCGCTGGGAGCGCCTGCGCGACTCCTTTTTGTGGTACAGCTTCAAACGTGACCGTACGGCGCAACTGTGTTTGGCGGTCTTTATCTGCTTAGTCATTGCGGCATTTTCGGCACCGCTATTAGCGCCGACCGACCCTTATGACCTGGCTCAAATCGACATTCTCGCCTCCGAGCTGCCGCCTTTCTGGATTGATGGCGCCGACGAGATGTATACGCTCGGCACCGACGCCCAGGGGCGTGATCTGCTGTCGATCATTCTGTACGGCACGCGGGTATCGCTGCTGATTGGCTTTGGCGCGGTGGCGCTGCAAGCCCTACTGGGGGTGACTTTCGGCCTAATGGCAGGCTACCTGGGCGGCCGTGTCGACGCTTTCCTGATGCGCCTAGCGGATATCCAGCTCTCGTTCTCCACCTTGATGGTGGCGATTGTGGTCGGTGCGGTGGTGAAGGCCACTATGGGCAGCGCGTTCTACAGCCAATACGCCGTTTTGATGCTGATATTGATTATCGGCCTTGCTGAATGGCCCCAGTATGCTCGTACCGTGCGCGCGTCAGTGCTGGCCGAGAAAAACAAAGAGTACGTGGACGCCGCCCGCGTAATGGGCCTGCGTAGCCGACGCATCATGTTCCGCCATGTGCTGCCGAACACGCTTTCACCGATCTTCGTTATCTCCACGGTGCAAATTGCTAACGCGATTATCTCCGAAGCGGCGCTGTCGTTTTTAGGGCTGGGTATGCCGGAAACGCACCCCTCGCTGGGTTCGCTGATCAAAGCAGGCTTTGATTATATTCAATCAGGCTCTTGGTGGATCACGTTGATCCCCGGTGCGGTGCTGGTAGTGCTGGTGCTGTCAATCAATCTTCTGGGCGACTGGCTGCGCGATGTCATGAACCCACGACTCTACAAAGGCTGAGGACACCATGGCACTTCTTGAAGTTTCTCATCTCGATGTCCGCTTTGCCCTTCGTCAGGGCGAAGTGCGCGCCCTGCGCGACGTTAATTTCACCCTGGAGCGCGGCGAGCGCCTGGGTATCGTCGGCGAATCTGGCGCGGGTAAATCCGTCGCCGCTTTCTCACTGCTGAATTTGATCGCCAAGCCCGGCTTTATTGCCGGGGGTAGCATTAAATTTGAAGGGAAAGAACTCAACAGCATGTCGGAGCGCGGCCTGCGCAAAGTGCGCGGCAACCGCATTTCAATGATCTTTCAAGATCCGATGATGACCCTGAACCCAGTACTCTCCATCGGCGAGCAGATGGTGGAGTGCTTAAAGGCGCATCGGCGTATTTCGACCAAAGAAGCGCGCGCCATCGCCCTGGATAAGCTGCGCCAAGTGCAGATCCCCTCTCCGGAAAAGCGCTTAGACCAGTACCCCCACGAGCTTTCCGGCGGGATGCGCCAGCGTATTATTATCGCCATCGCCCTGCTGCTCGACCCGGACATCATCATTGCCGACGAGCCAACCACGGCGTTAGACGTCACCATCCAGGCCGAAATCATGGCGCTGCTGTTGGAGCTGTGTGAGCAGCACAACGTGGGCTTGATTTTGATTACCCACGACCTGGGTGTGGTGAGCCAGGTAACGCAGCGCATGCTGGTCATGTACGCAGGCCGAGTAATTGAGCAAGGTCCCTCACGGGAAATCATCAACGACCCGCAGCACCCTTACACTCAAGGTTTGATCAACGCACTGCCGCAGATGGCAACACCGGGCGAAAAACTCAACCAGATTCGTGGCAGCATGCCGTCGCTCTCTAACTTGCCCAGCGGCTGTGCGTTTCACCCCCGCTGCGACTTTATCAACCGTGCCGACGGCCAACCTCGGCCTGCGTGCACCCAACAAGTCCCCGACTTTGTTGAATCCGGTAACTGCCGCGTTGCCTGCCACATGGTGGCGGAAATGCTTGAAGACCGCCGCTTGAAGGAGGAGACCCTATGAACGCCCAGGCGGAAACGATCGCGACCATGCCGACCCAAAACGAAGCGAGCAACGACTCGCTACTGCAAATTCGCGGTCTTAAAAAGCGTTTCTCACTCTCCGGTGATTTTCTGGAACAGCTACGTTTCAAAGGCGGCAAGCTGGTTCGCCATCAGGAGTTTATCCACGCCATTAACGGCGTGAACCTGGACATCAAACGCGGCGAAGCGCTCTGCGTGGTGGGTGAATCTGGCTGCGGTAAGTCCACCGTGGCGCGCACGGTCATGGGGCTGATTTCTCCCTCAGAGGGTGAAATTCGCTACGACAGCCAGCGCATCGACGATCTCAGCTCGAAGCAGCTCCTGCCCTACCGCAAGCGCATGCAGATGATCTTCCAGAACCCTTACGCGTCGCTGAACCCACGCATGACCATTCAGCAGACGCTGGAAGAGCCACTGCGGCTTCACCATCCCGACTGGAAGCGCCAGCAGATCCTCGATAAAGTCGAGGAGGTGATGCATTCGGTGGGTATCGACCCAGACTGGGGCAAGCGCTTTGGACACGAGTTCTCCGGCGGACAGCGCCAGCGGATTGCGATTGCTCGCGCACTCGCCGTCGACCCCGAATTTATCGTGGCCGACGAGCCCATTTCAGCACTGGACGTATCCATTCAGGCTCAGGTGCTCAACCTGCTGATGGATGCCCAACGGGACCGTAACCTGACCTATCTGTTCATCACCCACGACCTGGCGGTGGTAGAGCATTTTGGGACGCGGGTGGCCGTTATGTACTTGGGCACGGTATGCGAGATTGCGACCACCGCTACGCTGTTTGCTAAGCCTCGGCACCCTTATACTCAGGCGCTGCTATCCGCTATTCCTCGCTTGGAAGATGACCGCCCCCAGCACATTCGCCTCTCCGGTGAAGTGCCTACGCCGGTCAATCTGCCTAGCGGCTGTGTCTTTCATGGCCGTTGCCCCCATGCCAACGCCCGCTGCAAACAGGAAATCCCTGCACTAAGAACCCAGGATGACGGTACCCGCGTTGCGTGCCACGCTGTTGAAGAAGGCCGCCTATGAGCGCGGCCCATTCAACCGTTATACGCTTGGCCGCTTTGCGAGGTAAGGCATGGAAATTCGCTGGCTAGAAGACTTTATTGCTTTGGCCAGAACGCGACACTTCTCTCGCGCTGCCGACGAACAGCACGTCACACAGCCCACCTTTTCCCGGCGCATTAAGCTGCTGGAAGAGGAGATGGGCGTCACGCTGATCAACCGGCAAACGCTACCGCTGTCGTTAACGCCTGCGGGGGAAGAGTTTTTAACGCTATGCGAACAGGTCACCGACCGGGTTCGCTTAACGCGTGATCGCGTTCGTGAGATCAGTGCCGGGCAGCAGCGGCGCATTATGGTGGCAGCACCGCAAAGCCTGCTGGCGCATTTTCTGCCCGAATGGCTGACCCAACTGGGTTGGCAAGACCGTATGCAGCCCTACTTGCGCGCCACGGGCTGGGTGGCCAGCGACTACTTCCAGGCGCTTGCCCGGGCGGAGTGTGATCTGGCGATTTGCTACTGGCCTATTGGCCGCTGTGATCTAGATATTGATACCAGCGCCTGTACTTACCGAGTCATTGGACATGAGCGGTTGATTCCCGTGACCGGGCTGAAAAGCGATGGCACCGCCTGCGCCCTGCTGCCCGGCTCTCGCCAGCAGCCAGCGCCGTGGTTGGCGTACCCCAAACGGGTGCTGCTAGGCTCGGCGGTCAAAGCGCATTTGGCGCGACTGCCCCAAAGCACGTACTTAACAGCGCAAAGTGAAAATCTCTACGCGGCGGGCATTAAAGAGCTGGTGCTGCTGGGCTATGGCATGAGCTGGCTACCGGAACGCAATGTGGCAGCGGAAACCGCCAACGGCACGCTGGTCAGGGCTGGCGATAGCCGCTGGGATGTGCCGATGGAACTGCGGCTTTATCGTCACCAAAGCCAGCACCACGCCGAACTCGATAGCCTGTGGAGCGAGCTTACCCCACCCCGATCTTGAAAGGATGTCTTATATGTCAGCAACCCTCTACCAACAGCAGCGCGAGCATATCGCGTCGCTACAGCGTGCTTACCAGCAATGCTTGGCTAACCATCAGCTGGATAGCCTGGCGATTTACAGCGGCCATGCACGCAACCACTTTGCCGACGATCATGCCACCAGCTTCCAGTCCTACGGCCACTTTATACACTGGGTCGGTATGGCAGACGTTCAGCATAGCTGGCTGGTGATTCAATCGAATCAACGCCCCCAGCTCTACCTCTATACGCCCGCAGATTTTTGGCACTTGCCGACACAGCTACCTGAAGAGCCGTGGGTCGCCGAGTTTGATGTGCACCTATGTAGCGACAAAATCACGCCACCGCTATCAGGCCGCGCCGCCGTCATTGGCGATGTAACGGAGCTTGAAAGCGCCGCGCAGCTCGCTAACGTGGCCACGTTGCAACCTGAAGCGTTAGTTCGCGAGCTAGATGAGCTGCGGATGACGAAATCTGCTTATGAAATTGCCTGCCTGCGTGAAGCTAACCGGCTGGCGGTAGCAGGTCATCAGGCGGCTAACGCCGCTTTTATAGGCGCTGCCGCCGAGCTGGATGTGCAGTTAGCCTATCTGGCAGCCAGCCGACAACGCGAGTCTGAAGTGCCCTATCAAAATATTATTGGGCTAAATGAGCATGCCGGGGTCTTACACTATCAGCACTATGACCTGTCAGCCCCCAAGCAGCGTTATAGCCTGCTGGTAGATGCGGGCAGACGCTTTCGGGGTTACTGCGCCGATATTACCCGCACCTATACAGGCCCAGATGCCCCCAGCGAGTTTGGCGCTTTAATTACCGCCATGCACAGCCTCAAAGATGAGCTGATTGCACACATCGCCCCTGGCGTTGATTTCGTTGCGCTGCATGAAAAAATGCACCAAGGCTTGGCTGATATCTTGGTCGCACACGGGCTATATAACGGCAGCGCCGAAAGCGCCGTGGAAGCAGGTATTACGAGAGCCTTTTGCCCCCACGGGCTGGGGCACTCGCTGGGTATTCAGGTACATGATGTGGCCGGGTTGAGACAGCCAGACGGCACGCCATCACCGGCACCTAACGCTCACCCTGCCCTTCGCCTCACCCGCCCCCTGCAACCCGGCATGGTAGTGACCATTGAACCAGGGCTCTATTTTATTCCCATGCTGCTCGCGCCGCTGCGAAACCAGTCTCATCCTGTCAACTGGACACTGGTTGATCAGTTGGCTGTCTGCGGCGGTATTCGCATTGAAGATAATATTCTGGTGACGGATAGCGGCTCAGATAATTTAACGCAGTAATAATCTACCAATGCAAAAACGCCCGGCCCACATCAGTGGGCCGGGCGTGTGTCTTACAAACCTGGATTAGAAGCGGTAAGTAATACCACCGCCGATGGTCACAGGCTCCATATCGACTTCGCCAATGGTGGCGCCAGCCGCGTTATTAATGTCAGCACTCACGTCAGCATAACTAACGTAGCCATTCAGCATAACGTTGTCAGTCACTGCCAAGTCCACACCCGCTTGGCCAATGGCGCCATAGCTCTCATCGATGCTCAAACCTGTCGGCTCGCTAGAGAAGCGGGTGTAGTTTAAGCCAACACCAACGTAGGGCTGTACTTTAGAGTCTAAACCACCCATCGGGTAGTAGTTGACCAGCAGGTTGACCGGCAGGCGATCGACGCTGCCTGCATCGCCACCCGGGCGTGTGTTCAGGTCATGCTCGAATTTTTCAGAGCTGTTCAGCTCCATACCGATTTTGTCGGTGAACAGGTAACCCGCACCGAAGGTGAAACCACGGGCACTTTGCACGTTGAGGTCTGCGTCACCCACGTTGCCGTTACCGGAACCAGTATCTGTTTGGGCAACACCACCACGGACGAACACATCACCCGCTTCGTAGGCCATGGCAGCTTGGCTGGCCATGAGCGCACTGGCAGAAACAACGGCGGCAGTCATCAGTTTTAGCTTGCTCATCAGAGTATCCTCTTGCATCTTGCTTGGGATTGGTGCTGGTCGACACCAGCTAACCTATACAATATATAGTATACGAACACTGTTTTCAAATTTCCTGTGAAATTTTATTATAGGTTTTCTGACTCTGATAGCTTTTATTAACCAACGGCCCCGAAAAGCAGGATCGAGTAGGAGGGGGAGTCGCCTCCCCCGTCCTCTCACACCACCGGGCAAACGGATCCGTACCACGGCGGTTCCTGTCCCCCATTATCGGGCTGAGCTTCGTTCCGCTGAATTCGCTCGCCTGTGTGCTCTGAGCG
>NZ_JBSXNH010000042.1:0-67005 GCF_056857535.1 Vreelandella sp. L-25 | reverse complement strand
GCAGGCAAGGCGTCAGAACCGCCTTGCAGAAGCTGAGGGGCAGGTTAAGAGCCACACAACAGCACCAACACCAACACAGGGGGGGGTGAAGAACCCACGCCTCAGCTCATCCATTAACCTCAAGTCCGACAGACTGCTAGAAAAATCCTTCTCGATACGGCGCAAGGTGCCTGCACCATCCTTGCGGCGCTTTTGGTAGGCAGTGTAGGGGCCATTAAGGTAAGCGCGGAGCGTTTGCTGCTGCTGGCGTTGGCTTTCTACTTTGGCGGCTTCAATCGCGGCGCGTGGGTCGCCGCCTTGTGCCACGATACCCAGCGCTTCGGCAGCATCCCGGCGAGCTTGGGCCAGCGTCAATGCGCCATAGGTGCCTAGCGTCATCATACGGCGCTTACCTGTTTTGGTGCGGTAGTAGAGTCGAAAGGTAAGGCCGCGTTTACCATAGCGCACATGAAAGCCGCCTAGCTCGGTATCCCAAACATCACCAGAAGGCTGTTCACGCGCCAGCTTTTCGATGCTTTTGGCGGTCAGCTTTATACGGGTTTCCGTGCCTGCCATGGTGCGCCTCATTTTCTAGGTGACAAATAGGTGACACTTAGAGGATATATCTAGGCACATTCAGCAACAAGCGTAAACTAATGTTTGAATGGTAAGTGTCTGTATTTTAGAAGTATATTTGCTTTCTTTTGTTGATGATTGTTTCTGCTAATATACCGGGTAAACGCAATGGGGTTGCAAAGGTCGCAGGTTCGAATCCTGTCACTCCGACCAATACTAAAACGGTCGCTTGCGTTTATCGCAGCGGCCGTTTTTTTATGCCTGTTATTTCGGCTCAAAAATTGGCCCCCAGCGATAGGGGCCAAGGCGTGTTTGGGACTGTCGTACTAATTACTCCCAGTTACCTCGCTCGAGGAATGCTGTTTACCCATGTGCTCCGTTGGGGAAGGGCCATTAACCTTGCGCTTTATGGTCGGCGAGTGCTGTAGCCACCGCTTCTTCCCATTGGCCTGCGGTAATTCCCCAATGCTCCATTTCCGCTTGGTCGGGTGAACCTTCCGCAGCGCTATTGAGCTCTTCTGCGGAGTAGCGCTCAAAACAGTGCTTCGCAAAAGCTTTGGTTTTGCCATCTTGCAACTGGTTAATCATTTCCATGTATGACTCCTTTCCTTGATAAGAATCTGCCAATAATCGCGAGTGACTGCGCGGTTATTGCAGGCTTCAGTGTAGCGGCTCTCGCATCATTGTGCAGAGTGTTAACGCAATGATGTTATGTCAGCAGGGCATCCAAGATGATTTTCAGTGCGATGCTCGCCAACAAACACATAATGAGATTATCAAACCAGCGGTGGGGTAATCGCCTGCCAAGTTGTGCACCAATAGGCATGGCGGCGAGTATCACAAGTAATGCGCCCAGGCTGTAGAGCGTGCGCTCACCCGTAAGAATGCCAGCACTGAGTAGTGCAGGTATTTGTACCAGGGTAATGGCAACGAAAAATACCGAAATTGAGCCAATAAAAACGCGACGCTCAAGCTGCATGGCATTCAAAAAAGTGACTGAGGCAGGGGCTGACATGCCCGCAGCGCCTTGAAGCACACCCGCCAACAAACCGACGGGGAGTACAATTCGCTTTGCGACCGTAAAGGGTAGCGTTGCGGTACGCTTGGCCAGCTTGATGATGAGATACAAAAGGATTGCTGCAGCGACGCCTAGCGATAGCAGTGTTGGTGAGAGCACTACTAGCCCCCAGGTGCCAAGTACAATGCCAGCGCCACCGGCTACGGCAAATGAGAGTAGAAAGCGCAGGGGGAGAAGGTGCTGGCGGTACTGCCATACCTGAAGCGCATTGCTAAAAAGATTGGGGGCTACCAACACTGCAATGGCCAGCTTAACGTCATAAAGCATGGTCAATACAGGTACAACGACCACCGGCACTCCCGAGCCAATTGCTCCCTTAATAATCCCCGCAATGACGAAAGTGAGCAGTGCAATAATCACGGCGAGTTTCCTTGAGCAGGCATCATGGGCGATACCTGCTATGGGTGAGCGCTAAGGGCCTATTTAAGCACGTAGCAGGGCGTATAGGGTTGTCCATCAAGCTTCATGCGCCCTTGGGCAACAAAGGAGCTAAGCAACGCGTCTAAACGCTGCATCAATTCTGGCTCAGCGGTGAGCTCGAAGGGGCCATGAGCTTCAATGGCGCGAATGCCTGGCTCTTTCACGTTACCCGCCACAATGCCGGAGAAAGCGCGCCTTAGGTTGGCGGCCAGCTCGTGGGTGGGCTGCTGGCGGTGAAGGGCCAGGCCGCGCATCGCTTCGTGGGTGGGCTCAAAGGGTGCTTGAAACTCACGGGCGATGGTTAAGCGCCAGTTGTAGTAGAAGGCGTCTTGATGTTGGCGGCGGAAATCGGCAATTTGGTCAATGCCTTCGCGCATTGTGCGAGCAACGGCCACCGGGTCGCCCGTAATAATGGTGTAGTAGCGGCGAATCTCTTCACCGAGGGTGTATACCAGGAATTCATCGATTTTCTGAAAGTAAGCCGCGGAGTTGGCAGGGCCGGTAAAGATGAGGGGGAAGGGGATCTCCCGGTTGCTGGGGTGCAACAGAATACCCAGCAAATAGAGAATCTCTTCTGCGGTGCCCACGCCACCGGGGAAGACAATAATGCCGTGGCCTAGACGCACAAACGCTTCTAGACGTTTCTCGATATCCGGCATGACGACGAGCTCGTTAACGATGGGGTTAGGTGCTTCGGCAGCGATAATACCGGGCTCCGAGATGCCCAGGTAACGGCCATCTTTACGGCGCTGTTTGGCATGCGCTACGTTGGCTCCTTTCATCGGGCCTTTCATAGCCCCAGGCCCACAGCCGGTGCAGATATCTAAATCGCGCAATCCTAGGTGGTAGCCCACATCCTTAGTGTACTCGTACTCTTCCCGGGAAATAGAGTGGCCACCCCAGCACACCACTAAGCTGGGGTCGCGACCGGGCTTAAGCGTGCCTGCCTTGCGCAGAATATGGAATACCGCATTGGTGGTGCCTTCGCCCGTACTGAGATCAAAGCGCTTGTGGTGCTGAATTTCGTTATAAACATACACAATGTCGCGAATAATGGACGAGAGATGTTCGCGGATACCGCGAATCATGCGTCCATCTACAAACGCTTCTGCTGGCGCGTTAGTCAGCTTTAGGCGAATGCCGCGATCTTGCTGCAGTACTTCAATGTCGAAATCTTTATAGGCTTCGAGAATGGCCAAGCTGTCATCAGTAGCGCTACCGCAATTAAGTACGGCAAGCGCGCAGCGGCGCAGTAAATCGTGCAAACCACTTTTAGACGTGCTCTTGAGCCGATTAACCTCATGCTGCGAGAGGACTTCAAGGCTTCCTTCAGGAGAAATAATGCTGGAAATCGTGGCACGAGGCGCTGGGGTTTGCGTCATTAGTCTGGCTGTCCCTAAGAGTGTTAGTAACGAACCTGCATACTAGCACGGCGCTTGGCGCTGTTCAGCAATGCGGCTAAGCGCCCGTCTTAGCAGCGTTTGTGCTACGCTAGGGGCCTGCTATCGCACACGGCTGCGGGTGCGATAGCACGTTACAATAGTGCTTCACGTCAGCGCCTTACGATGATGGATAATGAGGATGTTGCTTAAACCCTATGTTTAATGCCCAATACTTTCGGACGTTTATAACGTTAGTGGAAACCGGCAGTTTCACACGAACGGCGCGTCGTTTAGAGATGACGCAGCCTGGGGTTAGCCAGCATATTCGTAAGTTGGAGAGCTATCTTGGCAAAACGTTGTTAGAGCGCCGTGGCAGAAGTTTTACCCTGACCGAATCGGGCCGCCGTGCCTATGATTACGCACTTAAGCTGTTTGCCGAGCATGAGCAGTTTCGGCATGGCTTGGATGATGACTCGTTGGATAGCGGCGAATGCCGGATTGCATCACCCGGCAGCGTAGGGCTGATGTTTTATCCCTATATTCTCGGTCAGCAGCAGATGCATCCCAACCTGACCGTTAACTATAGCTTTGCGTTCAACCATGAGATCGTCAACGACCTGCTTGAAGGCCGCTACGATATCGGTATCGTGACCGAGCAGGTCAATCACCCTGAGCTCACTTGCACGGTATGGCATAAAGAGCCGCTCTGCTTGGTCGTACCTGCCGATTTCGCAGGCAGTACGCTGTCAGAGTTAATGGGTATCGGTTTTATCAACTACTACGATGGGATTAACCACGCCAACGCGCTGCTGCGGGCGAACTATCCCGATGAATTTCGCTCCATGACTCATTTCCGTCATCAAGGGTTCACCAATGAAGTGAGCATGGTGCTGGACGCAGTGGCGAGGGGGCTTGGCTTTACGGTGGTCTCGCGCTTAGTGCTCGAAACATCGCCGTGGCAGCGGCAGGTGAAGGCGTTAGCGCTTCCCCAAGCGATTAACGAAGTGCTCTATCTTCTTCGTCGCCAAGATTCTGTCCTACCTAAACGCTATGAAAAGCTGTTGAACGGCTTTCATGATCAGCGTCTCCAAGAAAAAACGCCCCTGATACCCGAGTAAACGGGCCAGAGGCGTTTCCTATCGCGCTATGGGTTCTGCTTAACGGCGATACTCGTCAATGCTGGGGCAGGAGCAGATCAACTGCCGATCACCAAAGACGTTATCGACGCGATTCACTGAGGGCCAGTATTTCGACGCCATCACTGCTTCGGTGGGGAAGGCACCTAGCTGGCGGTCATAAGGCCGCTCCCATGCGCTATCCATTAGGTCGGCTTGTGTGTGTGGCGCATTCACCAGCGGGTTATTATCCAGCGGCCACTCGCCGCTCTCTACTCGTGCAATCTCTTCACGAATTGCAATCATCGCATCGCAGAAGCGGTCAATTTCGTAGAGTGATTCAGATTCCGTGGGCTCAATCATCAGCGTACCCGGTACTGGGAACGACATGGTGGGGGCATGGAAGCCGTAATCCATCAAACGTTTGGCGATATCTTCTTCACTAATACCAGACGCGCTCTTCAGCGGACGAATATCAATGATGCACTCATGGGCGACATTGCCGTTCTGGCCGCGATAGAGAATCGGATAGGACGCTTCTAAACGCTTGGCAATATAGTTGGCGTTAAGAATGGCCAGCTCGGTGGCTTCACGCAGGCCACGGGCACCCATCATCTTAATGTACGCCCACGAGATCGGCAGAATGGAAGCGCTGCCAAAGGCTGCCGCCGACACCGCGCCGCTCTCTGGGTTAACGCCGTTGATGGGCGTCACCACATGGTTAGGCACAAACGGGGCAAGGTGCGCTTTAACGCCGATCGGGCCCATACCTGGACCACCGCCTCCGTGGGGGATGCAGAATGTTTTGTGCAAGTTCAGGTGAGACACGTCGCCGCCGAAGTCACCAGGGCGAGTGAGGCCAACCTGAGCATTCATGTTAGCGCCATCGACGTAAACTTGGCCGCCATGCTGGTGCACCACTTCGCATACTTTGCGAACGTGCGACTCAAAGACGCCGTGGGTGGACGGGTAGGTAATCATCACCGCTGAAAGCCGCTCGCTGTGCTGCTGGGCTTTGCGGGTCAAATCCTCTAAATCGATGTTGCCGTTAGCATCGCACTCCACCACCACCACTTCCATGCTCAGCATGGCGGCAGAGGCCGGGTTAGTGCCGTGGGCGGAGCTGGGAATCAAGCACACATCACGGTGAGCTTCACCTTGCGCTGCCTGATAGCGGCGAATCGCCAGCAAGCCCGCGTATTCACCCTGCGCGCCTGAGTTAGGCTGCATCGAGATATGGTCATAGCCGGTGACTTCGACTAAGAACGCTGCCAGCTCATCAATCATCTGATGGTAGCCCGCCACCTGATCACGCGGCGCAAATGGGTGCAGGTTGGAAAACGCAGGCCATGAGACAGGAATCATCTCGCTAGTCGCGTTGAGCTTCATGGTGCAGGAGCCCAGCGGGATCATGGCATGGGCCAGCGACAGGTCTTTGTTCTCAAGACGCTTCAGGTAGCGCAGCATTTCGGTTTCGCTGCGGTAGCGATTGAAGGTCGGATGTTCGAGAAAATCGCTTTCCCGCTGGTAGGCGGCCGGAATACCGCTCAGCTTATCGGTCACTACCTGGTCATCCAACACTGCCACGGCCAGACCATGCTCATCGCCCAGCAGGACGTCGAATAGAGCGGCAACATCGTGGGCGGTGGTTGTTTCATCCAGGCTAATACCCACATCGCCATTGGCAAAGTAGTGCAGGTTGATATCGTGGGTCATGGCGCGGCCGTGAATCTTGCCCGCGTCTACCTGGGTAAGGCGTAGCGTATCGAACCAGGTGTTATTCGCTAGTTGAACGCCGGCTTGCTGTAAGCCGGTAGCCAGCACAGTAGTCAGGCGGTGAACGCGACCGGCAATTTTGCGTAGGCCTTCTGCGCCATGATAGGTGGCGTAGAAACCGGCAATATTGGCTAGTAGCGCTTGTGCGGTACAGATATTCGACGTCGCTTTCTCACGGCGGATGTGCTGCTCGCGGGTTTGCATGGCCATGCGCAGCGCGGTTTTGCCACGGCTGTCTTTAGAGACGCCGATAATCCGTCCTGGGATCGAACGCTTGAGTTTGTCGGAGGTAGCGAAGAACGCCGCATGCGGGCCGCCAAAGCCCATGGGCACACCAAAGCGCTGCGAGTTACCTACGACAATATCCGCACCCATCGCGCCCGGCTCTTTCAGCAGCACCAGGCTAAGCAGGTCGGTGGCCACGCAGGTCATAATGCCGCGCTCTTGAGCCGCCTTTAGCATCGGGGCTAAGTCGCTGACGCTGCCGCTGGCAGAGGGGTACTGAACCAGAGCGCCAAACACATCGTGTTCGGCAAGGCTTTCGGCGGGGCCGGTGATCAGCTCAAAGCCAAAGAACTCGGCACGGGTTTTGACGACATCTAACGTTTGCGGAAAGAGGTCGTCAGCCACGAAGAACGCGTTCGACTTGCTCTTTTTATTGCCGCGCTTACACAGTGCCATGGCTTCTGCGGCGGCGGTGGCCTCATCCAGCAGGGAGGCGTTGGCAAGCTCCATGCCGGTTAAATCCATAATCACCTGCTGGAAGTTTAGCAATCCCTCCAGACGGCCCTGGGAAATTTCGGGCTGGTAAGGCGTGTAAGCGGTATACCAACCGGGATTTTCCAGCACGTTGCGCTGAATCACTGCGGGCATGTGGGTGTTGTAGTAACCCTGGCCAATATAGCTTTTGCTGACGCGGTTCTGGCGCGCTAACTGGCTCAAATATTCAAGGGCTTCCGCTTCACTGCGGGGGTCGTCAAGGGCAAGTTCGCGACCTAGGCGAATATCGCTAGGCACGGTTTGCTCAATCAGGTCTTCCATGCGCTGCATATTGAGCGCTTTTAACATGGTGGCGACATCATCGGGGCTGGGCCCGTTATGGCGTTTGATAAAAGCATCGTGGTCGGCCAGTTCGGCCAATCGGCGTGATTCAAAAGGCATGGGGGAGATTCCGGACGTAATGAGAAAACCGTGCAGAGGCGATAATAAAGCGCCTGCCGCAGGGGCAGGCGCTTTGGCTACATGACTTAGGTGTCGGCGCTCAGCGTCGCTTGATACGCATCGGCATCTAAGAGACCTTCAAAGGCTTGGTCGGTAACACGCACTTTCATAATCCAGCCGCCTTCATAGGGGGCGTCGTTCACCGTTTCGGGAGCGTCTTCGAGGGCTTCGTTCACTTCAATTACTTCGCCATTGACCGGCGAGTAAAGGTCAGAGGCCGCTTTCACGGATTCAATGACGCCAAACTCTTTCCCTTTGCTTAGGGATTGGCCAACTTCGGGCAGTTCAACAAATACCACATCGCCTAGCGCTTCTTGCGCGTGGTCGGTGATGCCGATGGTGACGGTGCCATCTTGATGATCAAGCACCCATTCATGGCTGGCAGCGTAACGAAGATTGGCAGGAAGATTGCTCATAGTGATTCCCTTATAAAATCAGTGGACAGAACGAAAGCATACTAGCGCTTGTCGTTCGCCTTGGCGACTGTGGCCAGCTCGCAGTGAGCGTAAGTGGGTATATGGTACCGTGTTTCTTATCGGAAACAAATTTCTTCATTGCCTCCAAAAGGCTAAAAATGGATGCTCTTTTTCTGTTGTTTCAGTGCGCCAGCCAGTTTCAAAAAGAGCAGCTTTCTCTATCAGCAGGCGACATTGGCATGGAAGCGCACTAAGAAAATAGTGTAAAACATACCCATCATCCGTTTTTCCAGCGTTAATTAAGCGCTATGGTGGGAACGCTTGGTGATTCCATCTGCTATCGGATGGAGCGGGTGAACAACCTAACCTTCATAACAAATGCATTAATCAATTGGGTAAGGAGAGTCGTGTGGAAACGTTAACAAGCCTATTAGGGGCCATTAACGGCGTGGTGTGGGGCCCGTTAATGCTGATCCTGCTATTGGGGGTGGGTATCTACCTGCAGATTGGCTTGAAACTGATGCCGATACGTAAACTCGGCATGGGTTTCAAGCTAATGTGGCAAGGCCGCGATGCCAAGCCATCCGATAAAACCTCTGCAAAACCCGGCGATGAGGGGGAAATTTCTCCCTTTAACGCGTTGATGACAGCACTGTCTGCGACGATTGGTACCGGTAATATTGCCGGTGTGGCAACGGCCATCGCATTAGGTGGCCCAGGTGCTGTGTTCTGGATGTGGATTACCGCACTGGTGGGTATGGCGACCAAGTTTGCCGAGGCAGTGCTGGCAGTACGCTACCGGGAAACCGATAGCACCGGCTATCACGTGGGTGGGCCGATGTTCTACATCAAAAATGGTCTGGGCCGTAAGTGGCTGTGGCTGGGCGGTCTGTTCTCGTTCTTTGGCGCGGTGGCGGCCTTCGGGATTGGTAATACCGTACAGTCTAACTCCGTGGCTGACGCCATGGATGCCACCTTTGGTGTTCCTCACTGGTTAACCGGCGTTATCATCATGGTACTGGCCGGTGCAGTGATATTGGGTGGCATCAAGCGCATTGCCAAGGTGGCTGGTAAGCTGGTACCGGTGATGGGCATTGCTTATGTGATTGCGGGCTTGCTGGTGCTGATCGTTAATGCGGGCCAAATCGGTGACGCCTTTGGGCTGATCTTCTACTACGCCTTCAACCCCATGGCAGCAGCCGGTGGCTTTGCCGGTGCTGCGGTAATGGCCGCCATCCGCTTTGGCGTGGCGCGGGGTATTTTCTCCAATGAAGCAGGTCTGGGCAGTGCACCGATTGCTCACGCTGCTGCGCAGACGAAAAACCCGGTTCGTCAGGGCTTGATTGCCATGCTGGGTACGTTCATTGATACCATCATCGTGTGTACCATCACGGCGCTGGTGATCTTGACCTCTACCGTGTGGATGGAAGGCGAAGCGGGCGCTTCGCTCACCGCGCTCTCCTTTGATGCGGCGCTGCCTGGCTTTGGTAATCAGATCGTGGCCATTGCGCTAGCAATCTTTGCTTTTACCACCATTCTTGGCTGGTCGTTTTACGGTGAGAAATGCTGCCAGTTCCTGTTCGGTACGCGCTCTATTATGCTGTACCGAGTGCTGTTCGTACTGGCTATTCCGCTGGGTGCAGTTGCGCAATTGGGCTTTATCTGGCTGATGGCAGACACCTTCAACGCGATGATGGCGATTCCTAACCTCATTGCCCTGGCGCTGCTGTCTCCGGTTGTCTTTAAGCTCACTCGGGATTATTTCGCTGGTAAGGACGTGCTGCCGGGTGAAGCCCTGGATCATGATAAATAAGGCCTGCCTGTAAGCAGGTAATGCACGATGTAATAGAGCCGGGAAGCCTAGTAAGGCTTCCCGTTTCTCTTTTTTGACAGAGGAAATGCCATGACTGATCTGAAACACACGCCACTTCATGCGCTTCACACGCAGCTAGGGGCCAAGATGGTGCCTTTTGCCGGGTACGATATGCCGGTGCAATACCCGCTGGGTGTTAAAAAAGAGCATGAGCATACCCGCGAGCGGTGTGGCTTGTTCGATGTATCGCATATGGGACAGATTCTGGTCTCCGGAGAAAAGGTCGCTGAAGCGCTGGAAAGTCTTATCCCAGCGGACTTGGTAGGCTTGCAAAAAGGCCAGCAGCGTTATGGCCTTTTTACCAGCACCGATGGCGGTATTATTGATGATTTGATGGTGGTGAATGCTGGCGATCACTTCTATCTGGTGGTGAACGCGGCATGCAAAGACCAAGATATTGCCCATTTGCGCGCTAATCTTGGTAACACTCATCAAATCGATGTGCTTGATCGCGGTCTGCTGGCGCTTCAAGGGCCACAGGCCCGCGATGTGATGCAGCGGCTCTGCCCGCAAGCCTGTGAGCTAACGTTTATGCAACATGGTCGTTACACGCTGGCAGGATGTGACGTGTGGATCAGCCGCAGTGGTTATACCGGCGAAGATGGCTTTGAAATCTCTGTCGCGGCTGACGAGTGTCAGGCGCTTGCCGAAGCGCTGCTGGCCGAGCCTGAAGTAGAAGCGATTGGCTTGGGCGCGCGTGATTCACTGCGCTTAGAAGCGGGCTTGTGCCTATATGGTCACGATATGGATATGCAAACCACGCCTGTCGAGGCCGGCTTGATCTGGGCCATTGGCAAGCCGCGTCGCCATGGCGGCGAGCGAGCAGCGGGTTTCCCCGGAGCCGATGTGATTTTGCACCAAGTGGATACCAAAGATCATACCCGCAAGCGGGTTGGGCTGGTAGCAGAAGGGCGCGCGCCGGTGCGAGAAGGCAGTCTGCTGGTAGATGAAGCGGGCAATGAAATTGGCGTAGTGACTTCCGGAGGTTTTGGGCCAAGCGTCGGTAAACCTATTGCCATGGGGTACCTCGCCCGTGAGTGGGAAGCGCCCGGTACTACCGTCTACGCGTTAGTACGCGGCAAGCAGCTACCCATGAGCGTTTCCGCGATGCCATTTGTGGCCCCTGGTTACTATCGCGGTTAATTAGCGAGCGCAGTTAATTCAAAAAAGATGCAAAAGCCCCTCGCGGGGCTTTTGCATGCGGAATATGCTTACCTTAGCACCTGTCGTGGGTCGATGGGTTTCCCCCCCTGACGTAAGTCAAACAGCAGATCATAACGCTGTGTCGCGTTACTTTGTCCTACATCACACAGCTCATCACCTGTACTCACCTGGTCCCCTACGCGGACGAGAATCCGCTCGCAGAGCGCGTAAACGGTTTGCAAGTTATCGGCATGGTGCACAATCACGACATCGCCGAGCTGCCGCATGCTATCTGCAAAGCGTACTTCACCAGGAGCAACGGCCCTAGCACGAGCGCCTGCCTGAGTTGCCAACAACATGGGCTGTAGTGTGCCGCGGCTGTCGGCACCAAACTGACGAACCACACGATAATCCTCTAAAGGCCACGGCCATCGGCGTGCCGAAGCTGGCAAACTAGCGCTTGGCGCAGGGGCAGGCGTTGGTGCATTACGGTTATTGGCGCTACTAGCGGCTGAACTACTGCTTGATGATGCCGTTCTAGCGGTACTGCTAAGCGGTACGCTAATGATTTGCCCGACACGCAATGCCGTGGGGGAAGTGCCTTGGTTAGCACTCTGGATTCGCCCCGTTGTGGTGTTAAAGTGCCTGGCAATACCTGAGAAGGTATCACCGGGCCGGATTTGATAGCGATAAGGGCCGCCAGAAGGCGCTCGCTCCTGCTGGGTTGGGATCAATAGGCGCTGACCAACGGCTAAACGGCGAGAGTCAACCCCCGGGTTGAAGCGCTCTAGCCGTTCAAGTGGTACGTCAGCCCGTGCCGCGAGCTGCCCTAGCGTATCGCCACGTCTAACCTCTACCCAGTTGCCGCCAATAGCGCTGGCGCTGCTAGCGGCGGGCACCCGCTGGCTAGAGGAGGGGGCAGAGCTGGCGCAGCCAGTTAGCACGCTGGCCAATACACAAATGGTGAGCCAGTGGCTTAGTCGTGGTCGCTGAGGCGATCTAGCAAGGTATCTTTTTCCTGCCAGAGTGAGTTGATCCATGCGTGGAAGCGTTCCTTATGCTGCGGTTCGTCATGGTAGTTGGCAGTTTGCATCCATTCAGGAATGGCTAGCTGCCGGGCTTCAAGCGTAATGGGGGCTTCTTTACCGCATAAAAAACCCATAAACGTGGGTGATGGGTTGGTATAGCTAATAGTGACGTCAAGAATACCATCCAACTGATCACCCAGCAGGCTAAGTACTTGGGCAATTCCTCCTGCTTTAGGGCGAAGCAGATGCTGGAATGGACTTTGCTGCGACTCGCGTTTGGCGACGGTAAAGCGGGTTCCCTCGACAAAATTAAAAATAGCGATAGGGGCATGGCGAGCTTGGCGGCACATGCGCTCAGTGGATTCCCGGTCAACTGTGGCTAGCTTGGGGTTATTGGCGATCTGCTCACGGCTAAAGCGACGCATAAAGGGAAACTCAAGCGCCCAGAAGGCGAGACCAACAATCGGGATCCAGATAAGCTGGTGTTTGAGAAAAAAGCGCGGCATAGGAATGCGTCGGTGCAGTGCCATAAGCAGAATAAAGATATCGGTCCAACTGCGATGGTTGGAGATTACCAGCCACCACTGCTCAGGGCTTAATGTATCTGGCACGTTGATCGAGACATTAGGTTTTAACCAGTGCCGCATCCACCACAAATTGACGCCAATCCAGTTTAGTGCGACGGCACATAGCCCTTTAAGCAGCCACTCTTTTTGCCGCCGCCCAGGGACGATGACTTTGAGCAGCGTCAGAATAATCAGGGGGACACCCCAAACCAGCGTGTTCAACGTCAGCAGCAAGATGCTAACGCCCCCTTTAATAATTGGCATACCACAATCCTCACAGCAATTCGTCTGCGTGCTAAAGGCCTTTTAAACACGCGCTTAGCGATAAATGCTAATAGATCAGCGCCACGCTGCCCAGCATAACCGTATTAAAGCGTTATGCATCAATCGGTAGGGAAGGTGCTTTAACACTCTCAAGCAACACGCTACGCAGCGCATGCGCCGCCACGGAAAGCTCTTCCTGGGTCAGGATCCCCACTCGGCAAGCGATGCTTGGCTCGACAAGTGGTACGCAGCGCGCACCCAGCTCATGCATTTGCTGAATGCACATGGAAGGCACAGCGCTGACCCCTAGGCCTTCCGCGACCATTCGTCCGACGCTAGAGAGCTGGTGGCTTTCAAAGGCGACAGGGAGGTCTATATGGCGCTTTTCAAGCTCTTGCTCCAGTAAACGCCGTACCATGGAAGGGCGTTGTAGCGTGATAAAGTCATTCTCAAGCAGCTGCGTCCAGGGCAGTGTGTCGTGGTAAGCCAGGGGCGAGGTAGGAGGAACCACGGCGACAAACTGATCCTCAAACAAAGGTGTAAAACTTAAGCTTCCCTGGCCCTCCGGCGAGAAGGCAATGCCAATCTCTACCTGTCGGGAGCGCACCATATCCGTGACTTCTTCATTGATCACATCGTGCACCGTGACGTTGATTTTGGGGTACTGTTGTCGAAACTTAACCAGTGCACTGGGTAATAGATTGCAGGCAAAAGACGGCATGGCCGCAACGCTGAGTCGCCCTAGCTGTAACGTAAACCGCTGGCGCAGGCGTTCCTCGGTGTTATCCCACTGCGCCAGCAGATGTTTGGCAAGCGGGAGCAGCGACTCCCCCTCTGGGGTTAGTCGCACGCTACGGGTGCTACGGATAAGCAGTTTGCCGCCTAGCGAATCTTCTAACCCTTTGATGGCAAGGCTTAGGGCGGGCTGTGAAAGGTGCAGGCGCTCACATGCCTGGGTAAAGCTTAGGGTCTGTGCCACGGCTAAAAATGCACGAAGCTGCTTGACGGTCATGGCGTCTCTTTATAAGTTATTAAAATAAATTGATAAGAAAAACAAACTTAACAAATATATCATCTAGGACAACACTGGCAATACTGTTCTGATCGTCATACTCACTATGTATGGCGCGACATTCCAACAAACGCTTCTTGCACACTATTCTCGACAAACGCTCTCAACACCGATACGTACTCAACAACAATGTGAGGCATAACAATGGCAGGATTCGACAAGCGTGTAGCTTCTTACGAAGAAGCAATGGAAGGCATTGAAAGCGGCATGACCGTCCTCGCAGGTGGCTTTGGTCTGTGTGGTATTCCAGAAAATCTGATCGCAGAAATCAAACGTCGTGGTGTGAAAGACCTTACTGTTGTCTCTAACAACTGTGGCGTCGATGGTTTTGGCTTAGGCCTTCTGCTCGAAGATCGGCAAATAAGCAAAATCTTCGCCTCCTACGTAGGCGAAAACGCGCTGTTTGAGCAGCAAATGCTGAATAATGAAATTGAGGTGGTACTGACCCCTCAAGGAACGCTGGCAGAAAAAATGCGTGCTGGCGGAGCGGGCATTCCCGCCTTCTACACGGCTACAGGTTATGGCACCCCGATTGCAGAAGGCAAAGAAGAGCGTGTGTTCGATGGCCGCCACTATATTTTAGAAGAAGCCATTAAAGGCGATTTTGCGATTGTGAAAGGCTGGAAAGCCGACCGCTATGGCAACGTGATTTATCGCCATACTGCACAGAACTTTAACCCTATGGCCGCCACGGCAGGCAAGATCACCGTTGTAGAAGTTGAGGAGATTGTTGAACCAGGCGAACTGGAGCCAAGCCAGATTCATACGCCGGGTATCTACGTGGATCGTATTATCCAAAGCACATTCGAGAAGCGTATTGAGAAGCGCACGGTGCGCAGCTAAGCGCAACAACGCCAACAATCAACTAACTGCTAAGACAAGAGGTGGCACCATGGCTTTAACTCGCGAACAGATGGCACAGCGCGTTGCCCGTGAACTGCAGGATGGTTTTTACGTCAATTTAGGCATTGGTATTCCTACCCTGGTAGCTAACTATATCCCAGATGGTATAGATGTCATGCTCCAGTCTGAAAATGGCTTGCTGGGCATGGGGCGCTTCCCCACTGAGGAAGAAGTGGACCCCGATATGATTAACGCGGGCAAACAGACCGTTACCGCTCGTCCTGGCGCTGCCATTTTCTCATCCGCTGAGTCGTTTGCCATGATTCGTGGCGGACATGTGGACTTAACCGTACTGGGTGCGTTCGAGGTTGATCAGGAGGGCAATATCGCCTCTTGGATGGTCCCCGGTAAGCTCATCAAGGGTATGGGTGGAGCGATGGATCTTGTGGCTGGCGCAGAAAATATTATTTGCACCATGACCCATGCATCCAAACACGGTGAATCCAAATTGCTGGAAAAATGTAACTTGCCGCTCACTGGCGCCGGGTGCATCAATCGAGTGCTAACGGATCTGGCTTACCTGGAAATTAAAGATGGTGCCTTCATCCTCAAAGAGCGCGCGCCCGGCGTTAGCGTTGAGGAAATTGTCGAGAAAACTGCAGGCAAGCTGATCGTTCCTGACCACGTTCCAGAAATGACCTTCGACGAGTAACACTGAAAGCGAGCATGGTGAAATGGCGTGGGTCTTGGCTCACGCCATGCTTAGCTGTTTTTGGGTGAGTGCCAAGCCTCCCAAGTAATCCGGTAACAGTCAAAGCCTGAGTTAAGCGTCACCAGCGTTAAATATTCAGCAGTGGTGCTAAGAGGCCATTAATTGCTTATCACGGACAAACTGGTCGAATTCGGTAAAGCCGCCAATGTGCTGCTGGTCGACAAAGATTTGCGGTACGGTATGAATGGGTTTGCCCGCAGTTTTGGCGATATCTTCCTTGGTAACGCCTTCTGAGGGCATGTCTACATAGCGGTAGCCATCAATTTTGCCGTTACTCTCGAGGTGTTCGGCAAGATGCTTGGCACGTACACAGAATGGGCACGACATGCGCCCAAAAATGACCACAAACATGGCAACAACTCCTTTACGATACAGAAATAAGTAAGTGCTTGAATTAGGAATCAGCGCCCATTGTGGCGTAGGGCACAGGTTTTCGCCAATAGCACCACACTACGTGCCCTATAAAGCCGCACAATGAGCAATGGAACAGTAGGAGAAGCCATGCAAACCCTGGCTCCGCATGAATATGGTTATTTAGCTGAGCTTGCTAAGTGCTACCGCGATGAGCACTTAGCAGGACTTAAGCAGCAGGCGCACTTCAATCCGCGATTAGGCGTTGATGCGCTCTGTTTTCAGCATATTGAGTCGCGCATTAGCGGCGCCAGCGTGATGGCTGGCGCTTTAATTACGCCTTGTGAGCTATGGCTTGTCGCGCTGCCAGAGCAGTCTGCTTTACAAGCGCCACTTGAGTCACAGTGTGCGTTAACGCTTCCTTCAGGCCGTTACTCACTGCAACTAGAGCGTTTGCCCGCGGGTATCGAGCTTTATAAGCGAAAAATCTTAGAAGATCTAAGCGATCTTGAAACGCTTCAAGAGACAGCACGATTAGCACAGCGCATGATGGAACAGCTAATGACCCCGAACGCTGTACCGCAAGGGTAGAGTAGGCAGAAGCTACCGGCGACTCCTATACTCATGAGCGTTTATACATTCATTACCGTGCAGTTAATAAAAGGACGTCTGAATGTCATCCCAAAAAGCTTCAACCCCTCGGGTTGCCGTGGTGACTGGTACCAGCAGTGGTATCGGTGAAGCCGTTGTTAAACACTTTTACGAGCAGGGCCACCAAGTCCTGGCCGTCGATTTTAATCCTGCTGGAAAAGAGATTGCAGAAGCGGCAGGCGCGGCGTTTTACCAAGCGGATCTCACCGACGCAGATGCATGCCGTGGCGCGATTGCTGAGGCAGTGAAACGCTTTGGTAGCGTGGATATTTTGGTGAATAATGCCGGAATTCAGCATGTCGCTTCTATCGAGACTTTTCCCGAAGAGAAGTGGCGGCAAATTATCGACCTGATGCTGACCGCGCCATTCCTTCTCACCCAGGCCGCTTGGCCTTATATGCGTGAAAAGGGCTGGGGGCGAGTGGTAAATATTGCCTCAATCCATGCGCAGGTGGCATCGCCGGGTAAGGCGGCGTATATCAGCGCCAAACACGGCATGATTGGGTTAACCAAAACCGCTGCGCTGGAAGGCGGCGAACAGGGCATTACCGCCAATGCGATTTGCCCTGCGTATGTTAAAACCCCGTTAGTAGATAACCAGATTGCCGATCAGGCCAAGCTGCATGGTATGGATGAGCAAGAGGTGATCGAGAAAATCATGCTCAAAAACGCCGCGATTAAGCGCTTAATCGACCCCTCCGAAGTTGCTCAGTTGGTCGCTTACCTGACGTCAGATGCGGCGGGCGCAGTCACTGGCGCTAGCTGGAATATTGATCTCGGCTGGACAGCACACTAACCCAGCCCCCCGCCTGTTACGATGGCCAGTGGAGCTTGATAACGGGCGGGCTCAGCGGCGAACCGGGCGTTTTTGCAACTTGCGCTGTAGTGTGCGGCGGTGCATGCCTAGCGCCCGGGCCGTGGCGGAAATATTGCCATCATGCTCTTGCAGCACTTTTTGGATATGCTCCCAGGTAATCCGGTTGATGGAAGGGGGGTTATCCGCCAGCTCGATATTGGGGTCAGCGTCAGGGTGTTCAAAGGCCGCCATCACATCGTCGGCATCTGCCGGTTTACACAGGTAGTTGATCGCGCCAAGTTTGATAGCTTCTACCGCCGTAGCAATGCTGGAGTAGCCCGTGAGCACAACGATGCGACAGCTTGGTACTGCGGAGAGCAGTTCAGGCAGCAGCTTAAGGCCAGAGCTATGCTCCAGCTTTAAATCAAGCGTGGCCATGGTGGGCATAAACTGTGCCGCGATATTCAGCGCTTGGTCGGCGTCGTGAGCGACCATCACTTCAAAGCCGCGGCGGGTCAGTGCGCGGCTTAGCACGTGGCAAAACATTTCATCGTCATCGACAATCAGCAGACGTTGCTCTTGGTTCTGCATAGTACCCTCATTTGTCTAAATAGCTGCCGTCTCACCCTAGGTTGGTGCTGAGCAACGCGGCAGGGTGACCTCGGTCAGCGTTCCACCTTCTGGATGGTTATAAAGGCTAACGCCGCCGCCGAAGCGGTTAATCGTGGCGTGGGTGAGAAATAGGCCAATGCCCATGCCTTTGCTTTTAGTGGAGACAAAGGTATCGCCTAGCTGATCCGCAATTGACATCGCCACGCCTGGGCCGTGATCACGAATATCAATCACCACCTCCTCGTCTTGCCAATCCAGGCGAATAGCAATGTGCTCGGGGTTGGCATCGGCGGCGTTATTCAACAAGTTAGTCAGTGCTTGGTCTAAGGTGGCATCAACTGCCAGCCAAGGTCTGCCGCGGCGTTCAGCGACTTCAAAACGATGGCTAACATCGGGCCGAATTACGAGCCAGCGCTGTACCACGCCTGCCAGCCATACTTCCGCATCGAGTATTTCAGGTTCGGCCATGCGCCGACGGTCAGCATTGCTGACCAAGTGCTGCAGGCGCGATTTACAGATATCCACCTGCTGGCGCAGCAGCGCAATGTCTTGCCCTAGTGAGCTCTCTTGCTCCGCGTCCGCCTGCATCTCTTTCAATAGCACGGCCATCGTAGAAAGCGGCGTTCCCAGTTCATGAGCAGTACCCGCTGCTTGGGTGGCCACGGCGAGCACTTGCTCGTTGCGTAGCGCAGCCTCCCGGGTGCGGGAAAGCGCTTTATCCCGGCTGCGCAGGGCGTGGGCCATTTTATAAATAAAGAAGGTGACTAGGCCGGCAGAAAGTCCGAAGTTCAGCCACATTCCTAGGATATGTAGACTTAACGGGCCATCGCTACTGATATGTCCTAGCTGCGGTATCGGGTGGTAGTAAAACATCAGGAAGCTGTAGCCTGCCATGGCGCAGGCGGCGATGATCCACGCGTGGCGCCAAGGTAGGGTGGCTGCGGCAATAGTCACCGGCACCAAGTAGTAAGTGATAAACGGGTTGGTGGAGCCCCCTGAAAAGTAAAACAGCAGCGTGAGCCCTGCGATGTCGGCTAATAAATGCGATAAATACTCGCCATGGCTAACGGCTCTAGGCCTACCCAGCCGCCACCACGTGGCAATGTTCAACATGCCCATGGCAATGACTACGCTGACCACGGCTGTGACGGGCAATTTAAATGCTAGTAGTTCGATGCCTACAATAATGGCCATCAAAAACCCCGTCCAGGTGATCCCCCGAACGATGGTGAGCCGTACTAGATTGCGGTTAGGCGTAGAGAGCGGCAAGGGCAGAGCAGTAGGCATGAGGCGGCTTATTTACTTGATGTTTTGACGCTATGGATAACGAACTTAATAAATAGGGTCATGACAAACGTCATCCAACCCGCAGAGGCTAACAGGTTAAACAGCAGCATCTTAGGAGGGAGCCAGGCCGAGCCGAGCAACGCTTCCAACATAATGTGGAAAAACATCGCCAGTAGCAGCGGGAGCGCCAGCGTGTGAATCCACATGTCAGTGCGGCGCTTACGAATGTGGTAACGGCGCAGTAAATAGCGCATAGGTCGATGTGCCCAGCTAAACAGGACCAGCGTTGCCACCATAAATAGCATCGCCAGAGTAGGTTCGGTGCTTTGACGGTGCATTGATATAGAAATCGACCATGCGAGCCCCAGCCACGCCAATCCCTCGATGCTGGCGATAAAATCCGCATAGCGTCGTACGTTCTGCATAAACAACTGAATCCTTGATCTTACAGCGTGCCGCCATGATACGACACTTGCGCTTATCTGTGGGGGTGACGCGCAGATTTATCCTATCGCCGTATTGAGTATACTGTGGCAGCTCTCTGAACTCCCTTACCCAAGATCAGAATAGGATTTGCCGTGGACGCTATTACCATTACCCGCCCCGATGATTGGCACCTGCATTTACGTGATGACGAGGCGTTAAACGCCGTGGTGGGGCATACTGCTGCGCAAATGGGGCGCGCTATTATTATGCCTAACCTGAAACCGCCGGTGACGACGACAGAGCAGGCAATAGCATATCGCGAGCGAATCCTGGCAGCGCTACCAGAAGGTAGTGCGTTTGAGCCTTTGATGGTGCTTTATCTGACGGATACGACGCCACCTGAAGAAATTGAGCGCGCGGCAAAAAGCGGTATTGTTAAAGCCGTGAAGCTCTATCCAGCAGGGGCGACGACCAATTCTGCGTCAGGTGTGACGGATATTGCTCACTGTGACGCCACGGTTGCTATGATGGCCAAGCTAGGCATGCCGTTATTGGTGCATGGAGAAGTCACTGATCACGAGATCGATATTTTCGATCGGGAAGCGATGTTTATTGAGCGGGTGATGAAACCGCTGCTGGCGCGTCATCCTAGTTTGAAAGTGGTATTCGAGCACATTACCACTCAGCAGGCCGCTGAGTTTGTGGCCAGCGCCTCCGATAACGTAGCGGCGACTATCACCGCTCACCATTTGCTGTTCAATCGTAACAAAATGTTAGCGGGCGGCATTCGTCCTCACTACTACTGCTTGCCTATTCTCAAGCGTGAACAGCACCGCCAAGCCCTGCTGAAAGCGGCGACCAGCGGTAGCCCGAAATTCTTTTTAGGCACGGATAGTGCACCCCACGCGAAAGGCGATAAGGAGTCGAGCTGCGGCTGTGCAGGTGCCTATACCGCTCCCGCTGCCATCGAGCTATACGCGACGGCGTTCGAAGAGATGCAGGCGCTGGATAAGCTAGAAGCGTTTGCTAGCCTGAACGGCCCACGCTTCTACGGCTTGGCGCCGAATACGGATACGGTAACCCTTGAGCGCCGTCAATGGGTATTGCCCGAGAGTTACCCCTACGCATCGGGGCAAACCATTGTGCCGCTGCTGGCAGGTGAAACACTGCAATGGGCGATGCAAAAGTAACGCGCTGTATAAGTCTCAACGAAAACGGAGCCATTAAGGCTCCGTTTTCGTTAGCGCAGTTAGGCGATGACACTTACTTAGTTTCGCCCAGGGCGATGAGCATCTGATCCACCATCCGTGATGAGTGGTCGGCGGCAATATCGAGGAACTGCTCGAAAGAGAGGTGGTTGTCGCCACTGCCAGGGATGTCAGAGAGGGCGCGAATGACGACAAACGGGCAGTCATAGAGGTAGCAAGTTTGGGCAATCGCAGCGCCCTCCATTTCCACTGCCAGCATGGTGGGAAATTGGGCGCGTGTGGTGGCTACCCGCTCGGGGTCGGCCATAAAAGCATCGCCAGTGGCAATCATCCCTTCGCGTACGTTTACCTCGCCAAGTGCTGCAATCGCGCCGCGAGCGATGTCGCGCAAGCGGCTATCCGCATGATAGGCAGCAGGCATACCTGGTACTTGGCCTAGCTCATAGCCAAATACCACTGCATCGACATCGTGGTGGCGAACTTCATCGGAAATGATAACGTCGCCAATGGCTAAGTCGGTGGCAAACCCGCCAGCTGAGCCAGTATTGATGATCGCATCCGGCTGATGGCGCTCTAATAAAATCGCCGTGCCAACCGCCGCGTTCACTTTTCCAATACCCGATTGCAGAATGATTACTTCCAAGCCGTGGCGCGTACCGGTATGAAATACAAATCCGGCGTGCTCGTAGCGCTCGGCGTTATCAAGCTGCCCCGCTAAAATATTCACTTCCTGCGCCATTGCGCCAATAATTCCAATCCGTTGCACTGTCGCATTCTCCGTCGTAATTCGTGAGGTTTAATTGTTGAAACGCTCAGTGCTTAATGCTGCTGATCGTGTCGTTCGGCGGCTTCAAGAGTGTTTTCCAGCAACGTGGCAACGGTCATGGGACCAACGCCACCCGGTACGGGAGTGATATAGCTGGCGCGCTCTGCAGCTGCAGCAAAGTCGACGTCACCGACGAGGGTGCCGTCATCTTGACGGTTAATGCCGACATCAATCACCACGGCGCCTGGTTTGATCCATTCGCCCTTCACAATGCCGGGTTTACCGACGGCAACAACGACTAAATCTGCACGGCTGACATGGCCGGCTAAATCCTGGGTGAAACGGTGGCATATCGTAGTGGTGCAGCCTGCCAGCATTAGCTCAAGTGCCATCGGGCGTCCAACGATGTTAGAAGCTCCCACAATGGTGGCGTCCATGCCGCGTACCGCGATACCGCTTTGCGCCAGCATGGTCATAATGCCTTTTGGCGTACAGGGGCGTAGTGAAGGTAAGCGCTGGGCCAGGCGGCCAAGGTTGTAAGGGTGAAAACCATCGACATCTTTGTCAGGGCGGATGCGTTCCAGAATTGGCCGAGCGTCGAGGTGGGCGGGCAGGGGGAGCTGAACCAGAATGCCATCCACAGTTGCGTCGTTATTCAACTCATCGACCAATGCCTCTAACGCTTCCTGGGTGGTGTCCGCTGGCAGGGCATGTTGAAAAGAGAGAATGCCAGCCTGCTCACATGCGCGATGTTTATTGCTTACGTACACATGAGAGGCTGGATCTTCGCCGACCACAACAACGGCTAGTCCGGGTGCGCGAGCGCCAGCTTGCTGACGTGCGGTAATTTTCTCGGCAACGCGTTGACGGACATTAGCGGCGATGGCTTTACCATCGATGAGTTGGGCGGTCATGTAATGAGATCCCTATGAAGGTTGAAAAGCAAAGCAAACTGACAAGCGCTGGTGGTAGAACGCGCTTTTAAGGGGGGCAATTTTCGCATGGTAGGGCGGCAAGGCAAAGCGCCTATCGAATCAATCACTTTAAGTGTTGACTTTAAAATTAGAAATAGTAATATATGCCTCGCTTGAGACGGGACACGCAGCAACGTCTAAGGTAAGAAATCGGGATGTAGCGCAGTCTGGTAGCGCGCCTGCTTTGGGAGCAGGATGTCGGGGGTTCGAATCCCTCCATCCCGACCACGTACCTAGCACGGAAGGTGTTAATCTGCTTCTCCAAACTTTGGTTGTGGTCAAGTGCTCATCAGTATTCACTCTGGATACACTATGTGCGCCCATAGCTCAACCGGATAGAGCAACGGCCTTCTAAGCCGTAGGTTGCGGGTTCGAGTCCTGCTGGGCGTGCCAATCAAATACTTTTCAGTGTTTGTTCTCCAGTTGGGTATTCTCAAGTTTGCTTTTTGTCAGTGGTGGATGTAGCTCAGTGGTAGAGCCCCGGATTGTGGCTCCGGTGGTCGTGGGTTCGATCCCCATCATCCACCCCATTGACAAGGCAGCATTAAAAGTTTCAGGTTGTGGTGGATGTAGCTCAGTGGTAGAGCCCCGGATTGTGGCTCCGGTGGTCGTGGGTTCGATCCCCATCATCCACCCCATTAACCTGTAATTTACTCTCTTATATCTCTTCTTCTTTTACAAAGCTCTCCAGCGTCTCTGCTAGTTAAATAAGCATTTCTTTTTGGCTTTTTTAGCCATTGTCTGTTTTATACCCCTCTATCGCGGCATCACTTTAATCTGGTTACCTGCTGTACCAGCTCCTGACAAAAATCGCTGTCTGATAGCGAATCCCCAGATAAATTAATACCCCAGTGGCCTATGGTATGGTTCTCCGCGCAGCGATAACGGTCACCCAACCACGCCAACGTGTTGCGAACCATCCAGCGATCAATTCTCACCATAAAGTGATAGCGTTCGGCGGCGGGTAGAAAACTGCCGGGTGTAATGAGTATGCCGTTCTCCTCCAAACGCAGTAAAATTTCCCGATAGCCCGGCCCGTTGCCGCATACGGCGCTAATCGGTTGCGCGTAAAGTCGAAAGGCGTCGTTATCTAGGGCATTTTGTAGCCGCTGAACCCACTGCAGTTCGCCGTGACGTTCTAGCAGCAGGTGGTCGTTAGGTTGATAGCAGTGAATGCGGTTGCGACCAGCCTCTTTGGCGGTGTAGCACGCACGTGATATTGCCGCTGGCGTCGCAGGTAATAACGCCGTCGCCAATGGAAGCCAGCGTGGTACGGGCTGACGAAAACCAGCGCAGCTGCCCACAGTACCCAAAGCATATCCATGAGTGTTGTATCAAAGCTGTCGGTCATTGACGTGATCCTTGTGCTGATCTGGTGCAAGGTGAGCACTGACATAGTGCGTTGTTAGGAAATATGTCTTCTATTAATGCCGCACGGTGGCTTCTGTCGCGGAAGGTTTCTGGGGTGTTAAACGCAGTGTTAACTGAGATTAAGCAAATGTTATGCCGTGCTTAGCAAAGTCATCCTTAATTAGGCTTTTTGCGTCATAAAAGACTAAAAAAATGTCTAAAAATAGTGTTTATAACTGTGCATAAGCTATTTGATTGGTGATATTTTTCAATATGTTGCTTATGTGATTAGCAGCATGTGACTGGGCAAACAATAGAGCGAGAGGAGTGCATCATAATGGCGCGTCAAACGGTGGTTTTAGGAGCAGGCATGGTGGGTGTCAGTATTGCTTGGCAGCTGCAAAAGCGTGGCTATCAAGTAACGCTGGTAGATCGCCGCCAGCCTGGACGCGAAACCTCGTTTGGAAACGCGGGCATTATCCAGCGTGAAGCAGTTAGGCCTTATCCGTTTCCCCGTGATATGAAAACGATATTGAGTGTGCTTCCAAACCGTCGGGTCGATATCCGTTACCGGCCTGCCGGTATGGTCAATGCGGCCTCGCCACTGCTGAGTTACTGGCACCACTCTTCGTCACGGCTCTACAAAAAAATCGTGCCTGAGTACGCCTCGTTAATTCAGCTCTGTTTGGACGCCCACGCGCCGATGATTGAGGCCGCTGGTGCTGAGCATCTAGTGCGTAAGGAAGGGTGGCTTGAAATCTATCGCACGCCGGAAAAGCTCGCTAAGCGAGTTAAAGAGGCTGAAGAAGCCCGCGAGCTTTACGGCGTACAGTTCACCGTTCTTGATCGCGAAGCGCTGAGTGAGAAGGAGCCGCAGCTAGGCAATAAAATCATCGGCGCTATTCACTGGCTAGACCCCTGGACAGTCGCTGACCCGGGTGGCTTAGTGGCTGCCTATGCGGCGTCGTTTGAAGCGATGGGCGGACAACTGGTACAAGCGGACATCACTGGTATCACTCAGCAAAATGATCGCTGGAAAGTGACGACCAGTGCGGAGTCGTTTGAGGCTGAACAAGTTGTCATGGCCCTTGGCCCCTGGGCTGGCCAATGGATGAAACCGCTGGGTTACCACTTCCCCACGTTTGTGAAACGTGGCTACCACATGCACTACGCGACACAGCCAACGGCCAAATTAAACTACTGGTTGATGGACGCCGAGATCGGTTATTTGCTGGCACCGATGAATGCAGGTGTGCGGCTGACGACGGGGGCAGAGCTAGACCGCCTTGAATCTCCCGCGGATGAAGAGCAGCTGGGCGCTGCCGAAAAAGTGGCGCGGACAATTTTCCCGCTAGGTGAGCGAAAAGATAGCGCGGCGTGGAAAGGCGCACGGCCTTGCTTGCCAGATATGAAGCCCGTTATTGGCCCAGCGCCACGCCATCCTGGCCTGTGGCTAGCGTTTGGACATGGCCACCAAGGGTTCACCCTCGGTCCGGCGACAGGCCAGCTGCTGGCGGACATGATGGAAAACAAACCAACCGCCATTGATATGGCACCGTTTCGGGCAGACCGGTTTTAAATATGACGCCGCAGCCTGTTACATAATGAAAAAGTACAAACATGGCATAGGAAGGCTGGGTTTGCTAGGCTGAATGAGTCACTCAATAGATTGAGGTGCAATAATGGATGTCGCCGCAAGTAATGCAGTTAGCACGGCACTGTATATGAACCAGGCGCAAACTGCTGAGCAGGCACAAATGCAACTGTTCAAGCAAGCACTGGATATGCAGTCCGAACAAATTACCGAGGTGCTCGCCTCTGCAGATACCGGGGCACAGCCTAGCTTGGCTCAAGAAGGTAGTGTAGGCACCCAGGTAAACACCTACGCTTAACCCTTCTGTTGCTAGAGACCCCAAACGCCGACCCTGTCGGCGTTTTTTATATCTATCGGCACGGCGCCCCGCATGTGATGGTATGCCGTTGAAGGCGAGTTGCGTTACCATAGGCACACACAACGCCGAAGGTTTGGCGCTACGTTTTAAGTCATCACGTTGTACCATCTTAGAGAACTCCATGTCTGACGCCCAATTAGCGCGCGAAGCTGAGCTACGCCGTACCTTTGCGATTATTTCGCACCCTGACGCCGGTAAAACCACAATCACAGAAAAGATGCTGCTGTTTGGAAATGCCATCCAGTTGGCGGGGTCTGTGAAAAGCAAACGTAATGATCGTCATGCTACGTCTGACTGGATGAAGATGGAGCAAGAGCGGGGCATCTCGGTGACCACGTCGGTGATGCAGTTCCCCTATGGTGGGCGTATCGTCAACCTACTGGATACGCCGGGGCACGAAGACTTCTCTGAAGACACCTACCGCACGCTGACGGCGGTTGATTCCGCGCTGATGGTCATCGACGGTGCGAAAGGCGTCGAGGATCGCACCATCAAACTGATGGAAGTGTGTCGTCTGCGCACTACGCCTATCCTCACGTTTATCAACAAAATGGACCGCGATATCCGCGATCCTATTGAAGTGATGGACGAAGTAGAAACGGTATTGAACATCCAATGTGCGCCCATGACATGGCCCATTGGCATGGGGCGTCACTTTAAAGGGGTTTACCACCTCTATAATGATGTTATTCATCTCTATACCCAAGGTCAGGGTAGTCGCATACCTGATGACAAGCGTATTGAGGGGCTAGATAACCCAGAAGTTGACGCCGTGCTAGGTGAAGAGCAGGCGGAAGAGCTGCGTATGGAAGTAGACTTAGTACGGGGTGCTTCCCATGAGTTTGACTTGGAAGCCTATCGTCGTGGTGAGCTAACGCCGGTCTATTTTGGTACCGCTATGGGTAACTTCGGTGTGCGTGAAATGCTAGACGGCTTTGTCGAGCACGCGCCGGCTCCGCAGCCACGTGAAACTGATACGCGTGAAGTGACCGCCCACGATGATCGCTTCACTGGATTCGTATTTAAAATTCAGGCCAATATGGACCCGAATCACCGGGACCGTATCGCCTTCCTACGGGTGTGTTCCGGCAAGTACGAAAAGAACATGAAAATGCGCCATGTGCGCATTGGTAAAGACGTCAAAATCGCTGACGCCCTGACCTTTATGGCCTCAGACCGCTCTCAAGTGGAAGAGGCATGGCCGGGCGATATTATTGGCCTGCATAACCACGGCACTATTCAAATTGGTGATACGTTCACCGTGGGTGAAGATATGCGCTTTACCGGCATTCCTCACTTTGCGCCTGAACTTTTCAAGCGCGTGCGCCTGAAAGATCCGCTCAAGATGAAAGCGCTACAGAAAGGCCTGCAGCAGCTGTCGGAAGAGGGTGCCACCCAGGTCTTTATGCCGATGGATAACAACGACCTGATTCTAGGGGCGGTTGGTACGCTGCAGTTTGACGTTGTCGCTCACCGCTTGAAGGAAGAGTATAAGGTCGACTGTATTTATGAAGGCGTCAACGTGCAAACCGCCCGCTGGGTGTATTGCAACGATGCCAAAATGCTTGAAGAGTTTAAGCGCAAGGCCAGTACTAATCTCGCCATTGATGGCGGCGGTTACCTGACCTACATCGCGCCTACGCGGGTTAACCTGCAAATGACCCAGGAGCGCTGGCCGGATATTCGCTTCCAGTCTACCCGCGAGCATTAAACCCCTTAAAGAGAGCAATATGCTGATAGACGCCCACTGCCATTTGGATGTAGCGGAGTTCGATACGGATCGTGATGCCGTGATCGCCGCTGCCCAGGCAGTGGGCGTTTGCCGTTTTATTGTACCTGCCACGGTGCGTGCGCGTTGGCAAAAGGTATTGGCGCTGGGTGAGCGTGACGATGTCAGCATCTGCCTAGGGCTTCACCCGTACTTCATTGAGCAGCACCAGCCAGATGATTTGAAAGCGCTCGAAACCCTCATACTTCAGCAGCTTGCTGGTGCTTGCCCAGCCCGGCCAGTCGCCATTGGCGAATGCGGTATTGATGGTCGCTTTACGGATAGCCTGGACGAGCAATGGCACTACTTCGATGAGCAGTTAAACATCGCTAAACGCTGCAAGCTGCCTGTGGTGGTGCACTGCGTTAAGGCAAATGATACGGTCAGCAAGCGGCTTCGTCAGCAAGCGCTGCCAGGTGCCGGGCTCATTCACGCCTTTTCCGGTTCTTACGAGCAGGCCGTCAAGTTTTTGGACCTTGGTTATGTGCTGGGGCTGGGCGGCGCGGTGACCTATGAGCGCGCTCAAAAGTTACGCCGTGTGGTGGCAAAACTACCCGATGATGGGTTTGTGCTGGAAACCGACAGCCCCGATATGCCATTAAGCGGTTATCAGGGCCAGCGGAATGAGCCTTCTCGGGTAATGCTGGTGGCTCAGGAGGTGGCGAGGCGGCGTCGGCAATCTTTTGATACCGTGGCAGCGCTGAGCAGTGACAACGCCGCACGAGTGTTTAAGTTAACAGGCGATGAGACCAATTCCTGACCTCAAGCAAGCTGAGCCGCGATCTGCTCCGGGTCCAAGCGCTCAATGGGGTAGGGCATCTCATACAGCGTGATAGGCTGCTGTTGCCAATAAACTGCTAAATTATCTTCCATGACCTTGGTGTTCATCACCGCTAGCAACTCTACCTGCTGCTTGCCGCTAAATGCGCTGCTGACCACTTCTCCCAACGTCTTACCGTTGTCATCAAGCAGTGACTCGCCAATCTCAGGAAGGGTGGCCGCATTAATACTAGCGTGAACTAAGCGTTTTTTCACTTGGCCACGAAAGTGAGCGCGGGCGACGACTTCTTGGCCTGTATAGCACCCTTTTTTAAAGCTAATGCCGCCTAATGCTTCCCAGTTCAGCATTTGGGGGAGAAAGTGATCCTGCTGTTTAGCGGTAAGCCAAGCAAGACCGCTGCGAATATCTGCAAGCTGCCACTCGTTGTGTAAAGCATCATCACTGTTGACGAGGTCGCTGGCATCCTCTTCAAACATCAACAGCCAATGGGGTTTGCCGGGCATCCGCAACGCCGTTCCCTTTGAACTGGTAGTGTGGGTATAAGGTTGGTCGGGCAGCGTGATGTCTAGTTGATTGGCAAGCGTATCTGCAGGCTCGCTGGCGCCTGCAAACGTGACGCTGCCTACCACTGAAAGCTCTGCTTTATAGAAAGCGGCAAATTTTTTCAGATGGGTGAGCAGTCCGTCCGCAAGAGAGGCATCTAGTACCAAGCGGAAATGGTCGCTGCCGAGCCTCAATAACTGCCCATTGGCCAACATGCGCCCTTTAGGGGTACAGAAGCAGGTGAGCGGTGCGAAAGTGCCATTCGCCAATCCCACCTGTGCGCTAGCTTGGCCCTGTAAGAATTTCTCCGCATCGGCCCCTTTAATATCGAGCGCGGCATACTGGGTCAAACGTACGGCGCTGGGGGGCTGCGTGTTCGCGGTGGCCATAGTCACTCCTGGGCGTAGTTAGTGGGATGTGTCAGTAAAGCGTGCTTGTAAAAGTGTGGGCAGAATAGGCAGATTGCAAGGCCTTGGGAGCATGCTAGACTCTTTGTCCTGTATCAGGTTTGCATAGGTAATTTCCTGTATACAGTCCCATTGTATGTGAGTTGACAATTATTCAGCAAAGGACGCGGCATGGCAGTTCAATCATTAAGCTTTCAAGGCGTCACTACCGCCGAACAAGTTAACAAAATCACCACCGCACTGATGATGCTTGACGGCGTCGATAGCGCCGAAGTGGGGCGCTATGGGGCGGAAGTGGAGGGTCGTGCTAAGCGAGAAGCGCTAATTAAAGCGGTTGAAAAACTTAATCTTCGCGTCAAGGTATCGTAATGCATCCGCCTATCGTGGTGATTAGCGAACGAAATAGCGTTTTTCGTCAGCGTATCGAGGTAAGTGGTATGGAAGATCTCTATGCCGATGTACCCACTGCGATGGGGGGCGATGATAGTGCCCCGGACCCCCACGACTATTTCGATATCGCGTTGGGAACCTGTAAGGCAATTACGGTCCAAATGTACGCCAAGCGCAAACAGTGGCCACTGGAAGGCATCACCGTCAAGGTTCAACGTGACGATAGCGAAGAGCGCAAAGGCGTTTACAAGCTAGATGTGACGTTAGAATTGCATGGCATCAGCGATCCAGAACAGCGAGCAAAGCTGGAAGACATTAGCCACCGCTGTCCGATTCAGCGCCTGATGACCCAGGCAACGATAGAGATAGCGACCCATACCGCGTAGGCCTACTTCCTCAACAGGAGCAACGATGAGCAAGGAATTTCGTCTGCAGTCAAAATTTCAGCCTGCGGGCGACCAGCCTGCGGCCATACGCGGGTTGATCAGTGGTTTGGAATCCGGGCTTGCCCATCAAACGCTGCTCGGGGTCACCGGTTCAGGTAAAACCTTCACCATGGCCAATGTGGTGCAGCAACTTCAGCGGCCCACCATCGTGATGGCGCCGAACAAAACCCTGGCGGCACAGCTGTACGGCGAATTTAAATCGTTTTTCCCCGATAACGCTGTTGAGTACTTCGTCTCCTACTACGACTACTACCAGCCCGAAGCCTATGTGCCCTCGTCAGATACGTTTATTGAGAAGGATGCCTCAATCAATGACCATATTGAGCAGATGCGTCTTTCCGCTACGAAAGCGTTACTGGAGCGCCGTGATGCGCTAATCGTGGTATCTGTATCGGCGATCTACGGTTTGGGTGATCCAGACCAATACCTGAAGATGCGGCTGCACTTCACTCGTGGTGAGCTGATTGACCAACGCGCCTTCCTACGCCGCTTGGCAGAGCTGCAGTACACCCGCAACGATATGGATTTCCGTCGCGGTACTTACCGCGTGCGCGGCGACGTGATTGATATCTTCCCGGCGGATTCGGATGAGGAAGCGGTGCGCGTTGAGCTTTTCGACGACGAAATCGATTCTATCCGTTTATTTGACCCGCTCACTGGCGATGTGCGCGGGCAAGTCCCAAGGATGACGATTTACCCAAAATCCCACTACGTGACGCCTCGTGAGACCATTCTAGAAGCCATCGACTCCATCAAAGCAGAGCTCAAAGAGCGCTTGGAGTGGCTGCGTAAGCACGAGCGTTTAGTAGAGGCCCAGCGGCTTGAGCAGCGTACGCTTTACGATATTGAGATGATGCTGGAGCTGGGGTACTGCAACGGTATTGAAAACTACTCTCGCTACCTCTCTGGCCGTGCACCTGGCGAGCCACCGCCCACGTTTTTTGATTACCTGCCGGATGATGCGCTGCTGTTTATCGATGAGTCACACGTGAGCGTGCCCCAAGTAGGCGGGATGTACAAAGGCGACCGTTCGCGTAAAGAGACACTGGTCGAGTATGGTTTCCGCCTGCCGTCAGCGTTGGATAACCGCCCCATGAAGTTTGAGGAGTGGGAGGCTATATCGCCACAAACGATCTTCGTATCCGCAACACCAGGCAACTATGAAGCTGAGCACGCAAGCCAGATCGTCGAACAAGTCGTTCGGCCAACAGGGCTACTGGATCCGCAAGTTGAAGTACGCCCGGCCAGCACGCAAGTCGATGATCTGCTGTCGGAGATCGGTTTGCGAACAGCGGTAGGCGAGCGGGTGCTCGTTACTACTTTAACCAAGCGCATGGCAGAAGACCTGACTGATTACCTTGATGAGCATGGTATTCGCGTGCGCTACTTACATTCCGATATTGATACGGTCGAGCGGGTGGAAATTATCCGTGACCTACGCCTGGGCAAGTTTGACGTGCTGGTGGGCATCAACTTGCTGCGGGAGGGGTTGGATATCCCTGAAGTCTCTTTGGTGGCGATTCTGGATGCCGATAAAGAGGGTTTCCTTCGCGCCGAACGCTCGTTAATTCAAACCATTGGTCGTGCAGCGCGTAACGCCAACGGTAAAGCGATTTTATATGGCGACCGCATTACGGACTCCATGCGGAAAGCAATTGATGAGACCGAGCGTCGGCGCCATAAACAGATGGCGCATAACGAGAAGCACGGCATTACCCCCACGACGGTTACCCGCTCGGTTGCAGATATCCTAGAAGCCGCGCAGACGCCAGGTAAGAAGAGCAGTCGGCGTAAGGGCAATGAGCGTAAGGTGGCCGAGCCTGAAGGTGGTTACGATGTGGCTGCCATGAGTAAGCAAGACTTGCTCACGGCCATTAGTAAGCTTGAAGATGCCATGTTTGAAGCGGCTCAAAACCTCGAGTTTGAAGAAGCGGCGCGGTTGCGCGACCAGCTCCATCAAATGAAAGAGAAGCAGCTGGCGCTAGGATAAGCGATGTCTGAAGATCCAGAGATTCGCCGCGCAGCGATCGCATTGAAAAACAGATTGGCGGTTCAGCGTATTTGAGCGCGCCGGGCTCTCGTGCCATCGTTGCGGCAGTGTGATTGAGCGCATGATGGTCGGGTCTCGGCGGCTATACTCTTGCCCACAATGACAGCCTTCTCCTTAGGATAAATTTTATACCGTTATCTTAATAGCTATGTTCAAACAATCAGACCAAAGCGCTACGTAACAGCAAGCGGTTACTCGGTGCATTGGCTGCCGCGTGATTCTCAATACGGTATACTTCCTGCACACTTAGACGGCCGCGAAGGCTGCAGCCAAGACGATAACCGAGGAGCTGTTAATCCATGACCGTGATTCGCCAGGACGACGTGATCCAAAGCGTTGCCGATGCTCTGCAGTACATCTCTTACTACCACCCGAAAGATTTCATCGATGCAATGGCCGCCGCTTACGAGCGTGAAGAGAACCCCGCCGCAAAGGATGCCATCGCTCAGATTTTGATTAACTCGCGCATGTGCGCAACAGGGCACCGCCCAATTTGCCAGGATACCGGCATCGTGACAGTGTTCGTTCACGTAGGTATGAACGTCACATGGGACGCCGAGCTAAGCCTCGACGACATGATCAACGAAGGCGTGCGCCGCGCCTACCAACTGCCGGATAACGTACTGCGCGCCTCGGTCCTTGCCGACCCGGATGGCAAGCGCCAGAACACTAAAGACAACACGCCCGCCATCATTCACCACAAAATTGTGCCGGGCGATAAGGTCGATATTTATGTGGCAGCGAAGGGCGGCGGTAGCGAGGCGAAATCGAAGTTTGCCATGCTCAACCCCTCCGATAGCGTGGTCGACTGGGTGATGGAACAGCTTCCCAAAATGGGTGCTGGCTGGTGCCCGCCGGGTATGCTTGGCATTGGTATTGGCGGTACCGCTGAAAAAGCAATGGAAATTGCCAAAGAAGCGCTATTAGATCCTATCGATATTCAAGAGCTTCAGGCCCGTGGCGCAAGCAACCGTGCCGAAGAGCTGCGCCTTGAGCTGTTCGATAAGGTGAACAAAAGCGGTATTGGTGCCCAGGGCCTAGGTGGCCTGACCACGGTACTGGATATCAAAGTCAAAGATTATCCGACCCACGCTGCCAATAAGCCGGTGGCGATCATTCCCAACTGTGCAGCCACCCGGCATGCGCATTTCACGCTGGATGGCTCTGGCCCAGTAGCTTTACCGGCTCCGAAGCTGGAAGACTGGCCGGAGATTACCCGTGAAACGGGCGATAACGTCAAGCGTGTCAATTTAGACACTGTCACGCCCGAAGAAGTCAAAACCTGGCAGCCCGGTGATACACTGCTGTTAAACGGCAAACTGCTGACGGGCCGCGATGCTGCCCACAAGCGTATGGTGGATATGATCGCCAAAGGCGAGCCGCTGCCGGTCGACATGAAAGGGCGCTTTATCTATTACGTTGGCCCAGTCGACCCGGTCGGCAATGAAGTGGTTGGCCCTGCAGGCCCCACCACGGCCACACGCATGGATAAGTTCACTCGGACGATGCTGGAGGAGACTGGTTTGCTGGGTATGGTCGGCAAAGCAGAGCGCGGCCAAGCTGCCATTGAAGCGATCCGTGACAACCAAGCAGTGTATCTCATGGCGGTGGGTGGCTCTGCTTATCTGGTTGCCCAAGCGATCAAAAAGTCACGCGTGGTGGGCTTTGAAGACCTGGGAATGGAAGCCATCTACGAATTTGAGGTGGAAGACATGCCGGTCACGGTAGCGGTAGATAGCCAAGGCACCTCTGTTCACCAGACAGGCCCGGCTAAATGGAAAGAAATTATTGCCGAAAAAGCATGATACGCTGAGGTGATATAGGCGTTGCTTAACCACAGGAGCCCCGTTCTAACGGGGCTCCTGTTTATGGAGTAGTCAGAAATAACAGGTCCTAACGGATGGTGAGGAATAGCGAATGGCCTCTTGGTTGCTAGGGACAGGGATCATGCTGATTCACGTGCTGGGAATGATCTCGGCGGTGATGGCATTAATGTCGAGCCGTACGTCACAGGGTGCAGTGGCGTGGATTATCTCACTGCTAACCTTTCCCTATGCGGCGGTGCCAGCGTACTGGCTGTTTGGCAGGCCACGTTTTTATGGGTATGTGACGGCAAGAGGTGCCAGGGATTCGGTGTTGCGCCGAGTGCTCGTTCGCTATCGACATAACGTAAAGCCCCATGTCGCTATTTCCGAGAATACCGATATTCAAGCGGTTGAACAATTAGCGATGATGCCGCTGACGAAAGGCAATAGCACCGAGCTGTTAATTGATGGCGATGCCACTTTTGACAGCCTATTTGCAGGTATTAATCAAGCGCAGGATTATCTGCTGATCCAGTTCTTTATCGTTCGCGATGATGAGTTAGGCAGGCAGCTCCAGCAGCATCTGATTGCAGCGGTTAAGCGCGGTGTGCGCGTTTATTTTCTATATGACGAAATTGGTAGCCGTAAACTAAATGACGGCTATTTAAATGAATTAAGTACAAGTGGCGCAGAGGTCACACCTTTCCGCTCATCACGCGGGCTAAAACACCGCTTTCAGCTCAATTTCCGTAACCATCGAAAAATTGCCGTAGTAGATGGCAAGCAGGGGTGGATAGGCGGCTTTAACGTCGGCAACGAGTATCTTGGCAAAAGTGCTAAGCACGGCCCTTGGCGAGACACCCATTTGAAAGTGCAGGGGCCGTGTGTACTAGGGCTGCAAGAAGCCTTTTGGGAGGATTGGCACTGGGCAACAGGCGATGTCATTACCTTGAACTGGCACGCGGAAAGTCACCCACAGCAAGATCAGCAAGTGGTGATTGTGCCGTCAGGTCCAGCCGATAAGCAGGATACGGCTGGATTACTTGTTCAACAGCTGATTCATAGCGCCAACCAGCGGTTTTGGGTTACGAGCCCCTATTTCGTACCTGATCAGAGCGTCCAAGACTCTTTACGATTGGCAGCTATGCGAGGCGTCGACGTGCGCGTCATGATCCCGGAGCGCCCCGACCATTTGCTGGTATTCCTCTCTGCGTTCTCTTTTTTGCCGGATATGTTAAAAGCGGGTGTGAAAATATACCGTTATCAACCTGGGTTTCTACATCAAAAAGTCATGCTTGTCGACCATTCATCCGCCACTGTAGGTACGGTAAATCTGGATAATAGGTCGTTTCGGTTAAATTTTGAAATCACTGCGTTCATTCCCAGCGCCGATTTTGCCAACGATGTTGCCACCATGCTGGAAGCCGATTTTTCCAAGTGCCGCCGAGTGACTCTCGATGAAGTGAGTCAGCGCCCCATGTGGAAAAAAGTCGTGTCCCGTGCTGCTTATTTGATGGCACCCGTACAGTAATCGTTTGCCCCAACCAAATGACGCAAGCCATCAACGTTCAAATAACAGGAGTCATGGGTGAATCTAGAAACAAAATGGCTAGAAGACTTCGTCGCACTGGCGAATACCCGCAGTTTTTCTGCCTCTGCCCGACAGCGCCATGTCACCCAGCCTGCGTTTAGTCGGCGTATTCGGGCATTAGAGCAGGCAGTTGGCGTTACCTTAGTGGACCGATCAACGACGCCGATTGGCTTAACCTCAGAAGGGCAGCTATTTTTGGTGACCGCCCGCAACTTAGTTGAACAGTTAAACGAATCGCTCAGCCATTTGCGAGGGCTCTCCATTGCCAACGAAGCATTGGATATCGTCGCGGCGCACTCGTTAGCGCTCAGTTTTTATCCGCCGTGGATCTCTAGGCTACAAAAAGGGCTAGGGGAGTTGCCAACGCGTTTGGTTGCCATGAACGTCGGTGAAGCCATTCATGTGCTGCGTGAGGGGAACTGTGACTTAATGCTGGCTTACTACGACCCTTTCGCCACAATGCAATTAGATGCGGAGGTATTTCCTTCGTTTTCGATCGGCAAGGTCAAGATGCTTCCTGTTTCGCTGCCTGACGAGCATGGGAAACCGTTGTTCTCTTTGCAGCGCGATAGCTCCATTCCTTATCTGGCCTATACTCAGGGGGCGTTTCTAGGTCGCAGCGTGCGGATGCTGCTGAAAAACGACCCGCTGCGCATGAAGCTTAGAACGGTCTACGAAACCGCCATGGCTGAAGGTTTGAAGGGCATGGTATTACAGGGCGTAGGGGTTGCCTGGATTCCTGATTTCTGTATTCGTGAGGAGCTAAAAACCGGTAAGCTTGTGCGAGCAGGCGATGAGAGTTGGGACATTCCACTGGAAATTCGCCTCTATCGCTGCTCTCTGGTCCACAAGCCGGGAGTAGAGCGCCTATGGCGGCAGATGATGAAGCTGCCGCGTGATTTCCTGCAGGCTTAAAGGGACCCAAAATCCGCAGGCAGGCCGAGGAAATTCTGAATAATAAAGAAGTGATCCTCAAAGAGGCTCTCTGGCTCCAAGTCGGCGAGTGCCACCCAGCGGGCATGGTCGCCACCCTTAACGGGTTTAAGGCGCGGCAGCTGCTGGTCAGGCCGCAAAGCAAAGTAGAACGCTTCGGCCAGTGTGCGCCCTCGCCAGCTACGGTGGGGCTCATCAAACAGCCGCTGGCCACGCAGAGAGCCTTTCAATACCGGTTCTGGCACTTTTAAGCGCAACCGTTCACGCAGCTCACGCAAACAGGCATCTAGTAATCGCTCATGGGGATTGATAAACCCACCGGGCAGCGCGAATAGGCCTTTCCCTGGGGCCGCAGTACGCTTCACCAGTAATACGTGCCCTGATTGCACAACCACCGCGTTAACGGTGACAAAGATGGGTGGGTAGGGCGCCTGTGACCATGCTTGTCGATACTGATCGAGCAACTGCTGCTCTTCCAACAGTCGATGATAGGCCTCGCCTTTGCAGAATTTACCCACGCTTTCTACCACGCCAGGGGGCAAGTCATGGTAAGCCCCCGTACTGAGGTAATCATTGGTTGAGCCAGGTGAGCGGAAAAGCCGCTCTCTAATTTGGCTGGCCGAAATGCCCTCCACGAGCGGTACGCTCACCGACTCCCATTGGGGAAAAAGCGATAAATAGTAGCTGGACTGCCCACGACTTGCGCCGATGAGACCAATTCTTGGCAACCGTGCATTGGCGGGAGCAGCTAAATCGCGCACTTTCCGCTGCACGTCCCTGACCCATACATCATCGTTGTAAAGCGCATCCAGAAGCGGAGTGATTTCAAGTCGTTGATTATCCCCATTATCAAATCCTGAGCGGATCATGGCTTGGCGCTCATCAAAATGCCACGGGTTACGAAGCGAGCGCGCCTGCCAGGAGGAGCCCACCATGACGATTACCTGTCGAGCCTGTTTAAGGGCTTCGCGGATGATGGCAAGGTGGCCTAAATGGGGAGGCTGAAAGCGACCAATAAATACTAAGCAATCAAAGTCATAAGACGTTACAGACCGAGCTGCATCTGAGTTCATTGCGTGTCCTTGATTGCTGAAAATGTGAGAATAAAGCGTTGCCATTATGGTCGGCCCCATCAGCCTCTGCAACGCAATCATACCTGCGCTGAGCGTTTTCATTGGGTATGCTTATTGATTAATCAGTATATAAGCGTTGTATGAAAACTCTGTGATTTGCTTTTAAGGGAATGATGATGCTTAAGCGCACGCTCGTTTTTTGGTGGAAGGTAATTCAAGATGCAACGTCACTCTGGCTTGAGCGTAACGCGTTTAGCTACGCTGGGTCGCTGGCGTTCTACACGCTGTTCTCGTTAGCTCCCACGGTGATTATTGCGGTTACAGTGATTGGCGTGGTCCTCGGCGAAGAGGCGGCTCATGGTCAGATCGTGGCGCAGTTACAAGGAACCTTAGGCACAGAAGCTGCCTTGGCAATAGAGCAGGCGGTTGCCCAGTCTCGCATTGAAGAGTCGGGGGTTCTGCCCACAATTCTTGGCTTTATTGCCCTTGTAATCGGTGCAACGACCGTATTTGCGCAGATGCAGTTCTCGCTGAATACCATTTGGGGGGTTAGAGCGAAGCCAAATAGCAACAGCGCACTTATTTTTATCAAAAACCGTTTGTTATCGTTAACCGTTGTACTGTCTATCGGCTTTATTTTGCTGGTGTCGCTAGTGCTTGGAGTGGTGCTTCGCGGCATGCTAGACGCGACAAACGACCTGTTGCCATTTGCAAGCCTACTAACCACCACCGCCGAGTCGTTAATATCGCTTGCCATGGTCGCTCTGCTGTTTGCGACTATTTTTAAAGTGCTGCCCGATGTAGTGCTTCGCTGGCAGGATGTCTTCATTGGTGCGGTGGTGACAGCAGTGCTGTTTACCATTGGTCGCAGTGTTATTACCATTTACCTCGCCTACACGGCCACGGCATCCACCTATGGTGCGGCGGGTTCGGTGGTTATGATTTTACTATGGGTATACTACAGCTCGCTTATCTTACTCTTTGGTGCAGCGTTCACACGCTCGTTGCTACTACGACGTGGGCGTCCACTGGTGCCCCGCAATAGCGCTGTTCTGGTTAAGCATGAGCTGCTTTAACGACGGAGGAGTTTGTCATGGCCCATTGCTGCGTACGTGCCTACATAACAGGAAAAGTGCAGGGAGTATGGTACCGGCGTGCCACTCAAGAGCAGGCATTGATGCGTGGCTTAACCGGCTACGCTAAGAACCTGCCTGATGGCAGGGTTGAAGTGCTAATGTGCGGGCCCTCTTCAGCCGTTGCCGAGCTTAGCCAATGGCTTTGGCAGGGCCCAGAAGGGGCGCGGGTGACCCATGTCACACTTGAAACACTGGATGCTCATCACTACGCTCCTGACCACTTTTCGACCTATTAGGCACACGTTTAGTGTGCCTAGCTGGCAAGTTAGTGATTCTCTGTCTGCCACGCACGAATATTGTCGGCGGTTAAGCCGACGATGTTTTGCCGTGCTTCGGGCGTGATCCACGCGTTGTGCGGCGTTACGATCAGATTGAGGGGTTCTGCATTCGCCAGCGCATCTAATAGTGCGTGTCCATCTTTGGGTGGTTCGACAGGTAGCACATCGACGGCTAGACCACCGATGCTACCGCTACGAAGCGCTTCCAGCGCGGCTTCTTCATCAATAATACCGCCACGAGCGCAATTGACGATTAGCAGTGACGGCTTTGCTTTCGCTAGACGCTCTTTGTTGAGAAGGTGCTTAGTAGCATCGTTCAGTGGGCAGTGCAGGCTAATCACATCTGCCGAGGGCAGTAGGTCATCCAGCGAAGGTCGCTGATCGTTTTGCTCGTTGCCAGGACGGGCGGCAAACGTGACCTGCATACCAAACGCCTCTGCAAGCCGAGCCACTTCAGACCCCAGCTCTCCTTGACCCACCATCACCAACTGCTTGCCAGCAAGCTGGAGTGTTGGGTGATCTTGTAAGCAGAAAAAATCACTCGCTTGCCATTTCCCATCGGCAATATCCGCTTGATAGCGGGGTAAGCGATTCGCCAGTGATAACATCAGCATCAGCGTGTGCTGCGACACACTAGCGGTGCCATAGGCCGACACGTTTTTAACGGTAATGTTGTGGGCTTTGGCAGCATCTAGGTCAATGTTATTCAAGCCAGTGGCCAGCACGCAGATCAATCGTAACGAAGGCAGCTGTGAAAGCGTCTCAGCATCCAGCCTTACTTTATTGACGATGGCAATTTCGGCATCTGCTAGGCGTTCACGCGCCTGCGCTGTGGTGCTTTGCTGATGTATTTCTAAGTGCGTGACGGCATCACGAATAGCCGTCAAATCAATGTCAGGGCCAAGGCTTTGGGCATCCAGTATGACCGCATTGGGCATTTTATTTCTCCATTAACTGCCGAAAGCCGCTTGGCCTTGCTCGGCAGGGGGCACAAAAGGGTATAATGACCGCTCTATCGACCGCAGTCTTGGAATTTATCTCGACAGGCCACATATTGTCAGCCTGGTAACATTAAGTTTGCCACGACACTGTCAACATAAAACCTGTCGGAGTTGAGCTTTTCAGGAGCCATCAACATGCCCATCTATGAGTACGAGTGCAAGGCCTGCGGCCATCGCATGGAAAAACTTCAGAAAATTAGCGCCGATCCGTTAACAAGCTGTCCTGCGTGTCAGCAAGATGATCTAGAGCGCTTGGTCTCAGCAGCCGGGTTCCGCTTAGCGGGTGGCGGTTGGTACGAAACTGATTTCAAAACAGGTAGCAAAAAGAATTTAGCTGCCGACGGACAAGCAGCGGGTAGCGCGAAAAGCGATGTCGGCAGCACGTCAACGAAAAAAGGCGCCGCGGCGTAGCCGCGGCTGTCAGGGCCTTTAAAGGCTCAAGACAACTTAATTGCCACGAAACAGAACAGGATGTGACATGCGCAGCCATTATTGCGGCCAGCTTAACGAAACATTGGTGGATCAAACGGTCACCGTTTGCGGTTGGGTTCACCGCCGTCGTGACCACGGTGGGGTTATCTTTCTCGACATGCGTGACCGTGATGGTATCGCTCAGTTTGTCGTAGACCCCGATACCGCCGAGGCGTTTGCTAATGCCGACCGTGCACGCAGCGAATATGTTCTGCGCATTACTGGTCGTGTTCGGCTGCGTCCTGAAGGCACCCAGAACCCCAACATGCCCACCGGCATGATTGAAGTGCTGGCCAAAGAAGTTGAAGTACTGAATAGCGCAGCGACACCGCCTTTCCAGCTTGATGAGCATGGCAAAGTCGGTGAGGAAGTGCGTCTGAAACACCGCTATATTGATCTACGCCGCCCGGATATGATCGAAAAACTGCGGCTGCGTTCGCGTATTTCTCATAACGTACGTGCTTACCTAGAAAACCAAGGCTTTCTAGATATTGAAACGCCTGTGCTGACACGAGCCACACCTGAAGGTGCCCGGGACTACCTCGTGCCTAGCCGTACTCACGCGGGCAGCTTCTTTGCACTGCCACAGTCTCCCCAGCTGTTTAAGCAGCTGCTGATGGTGGCGGGTTTTGACCGCTACTACCAAATCGCAAAGTGCTTCCGCGATGAAGACCTGCGCGCTGACCGTCAGCCTGAATTCACACAGATCGATATCGAAGCCTCTTTCGTGGAAGAAGACGACATCATGGGTATTACCGAAGCCATGATTCGTCAACTGTTCCAGGAAGTGCTGAGCGTCGAACTGCCGGAATTCCCGCGTATGACCTGGCAAGAAGCCATGGATCGCTTTGGTTCGGATAAACCCGATCTGCGTATTCCGCTGGAGCTCACCGACGTTGACGACCTGATGCAGCAGGTTAGTTTCAATGTGTTCTCAGGGCCGGCCAAGGCAGAAGATGGCCGCGTGGCGGCTCTTAAAGTGCCGGGCGGTGCCAAGCTTTCCCGTAAAGAGATCGACGAATACACCAAGTTCGTAGGCATCTACGGCGCTAAAGGCCTTGCCTGGATCAAAGTCAACGAGCGTGCCAAAGGGCTAGATGGCCTGCAGTCGCCGATCGTTAAGTTCATGGAAAACGTGGTCGAAGAGCTGCTTGATCGTGTCGGCGCTGAAGATGGTGACATTATCTTCTTCGGTGCGGATAAAGCGCGTATCGTCAACGAAGCCATTGGCGCGCTGCGTGTCAAGCTGGGTGCCGACCTGAACCTTTACACTCAAGCCTGGGCGCCGCTGTGGGTCGTTGACTTCCCCATGTTCGAAGCCGACGACAATGGCCGTCTAAGCCCGCTTCACCACCCGTTTACAGCGCCCTCCTGCTCGCCGGAAGAGCTGAAAGCAGACCCGGCTAAAGCGCTTTCTCGCGCTTATGACATGGTGCTTAACGGTACCGAACTGGGTGGCGGCTCTATCCGTATTCACAATCAAACCATGCAAAGCACCGTGTTTGAAATTTTGGGTATTGGCGAAGAGGAAGCGCAAGAGAAGTTCGGCTTCCTGCTGGATGCCTTGCAGTACGGCGCACCGCCCCATGGCGGCTTGGCCTTCGGTCTGGACCGCTTAGTCATGCTCATGGCCGGTGCGAAAACCATTCGTGAAGTCATCGCCTTCCCGAAAACCCAAAGTGCTGCTTGTTTGATGACCGATGCACCGGGTGAAGTCAGCGCTGATCAGCTCAAAGAGCTGAACATTCGCTTACGCCAAAAAGCCAAAGCGGAAGCAGCGGGCGAGTAAGACCGCCTTCACGTTTTGACGAGTACAACACCGACGCTTAGCGTCGGTGTTTTTGTTTTAGGCAGTGCCAAGAGAAAAATCCATGGACGAAAAACAGCTGGCGACCACGGTCAGAATTTTAGGCATTGACCCAGGCTCACGTATCACCGGTTACGGCGTGATTGATCTAATAGGCGTGAAGCCTCGCTATGTGGCCAGTGGCTGCATTCGTACGGCTGATGGTGCACTGGAGCAGCGTTTGGCGCAAATATATGCCGGTATTAGCGAAGTGATTGGCCTGCACCGCCCTGATGCTGTTGCAGTAGAGCGGGTTTTTATGGCTAAAAATGCTGATTCGGCCCTCAAGCTAGGCCAAGCCCGCGGCGCAGCATTGGTTTGTTTGGCTAACCATGGGCTGAGTATCGCGGAGTACGCCGCTCGGCAGATTAAGCAAGCGGTAACCGGGCAGGGCGGCGCTGATAAAAGCCAGGTGCAGCATATGGTCACCACGCTGCTCGGCCTGTCGGCGACACCCCAGGCAGATGCCGCCGATGCACTAGCCATTGCACTGACCCACGCTTTTGCTGGCAACGCCCTGGTGGCGGCGACTCCTTCACGCAGTAAGCGCCGCTCATCAGGGCGATGGCGGCTCTAGGCATTACTGGTCATCTGTACAGAGTGGCTTTATAGTGGCTGCTGTTTTGATTGGCTGCGAGGCATATGATGATTGGACGTTTAACCGGCCTGTTGTTGGAAAAACAGCCGCCCTGGATGGTGGTAGATGTGCATGGCGTTGGTTATGAGCTTGAAGCCTCCATGAACACCTTTGTAGCGCTGCCCGCTCCCGGCGAGCAGGTGTCACTCTATACCCATCTCACCATCCGTGACGATGCGCATTTGCTCTATGGGTTTGGGCGAGAGCATGAGCGAGCGCTGTTTCGCGCCTTGATCAAAGTGAATGGCGTAGGGCCGAAACTTGCGTTAGCGATCCTGTCGGGTATGGATGAAGATGCCTTTATGCGCTGTATCAGAGATGACGACAGCAAAGCGCTGACAAAACTGCCAGGCGTTGGTAAAAAAACGGCGGAGCGGTTGATTATCGAAATGCGTGACCGCTTTCCTGAGTGGGAGCATGGCAACGATGCGCCGTTGGCTCTTGAAGCGACAAGCGGGCGAGCTGCTCCAAGGGATCATTTGGCGGATGCCGAAGCAGCCCTGGTGAGCTTGGGTTATAAGCTGACAGAAGCGACGAAAATGTTAGCCGACGTCGACCCCAATCAAACTACCGAAGCTTTGATTAAAGCCGCGTTAACCAAACGCATGTCCGGTTAGACCAGCACGAGTGCAATAGCGTGTACTCATTAGTCAGCACTCTAGAAGAGTCTTTATGTTAGAACACGACCGATTAATTGCCGCTGAGCCAGAGCAGGGCGAAGTGCGCATCGACTATGCTATTCGTCCGAAACATCTCAAAGACTATATTGGCCAGCCTCGGGTTCGCGAACAGCTTGAGATTTTTATTGGAGCAGCCAGGCTACGCGAAGAGAGCTTAGACCACACGCTGGTGTTCGGTCCGCCAGGCTTAGGTAAAACGACGTTGGCGAATATTATCGCTACTGAAATGGGCGTGGGACTTAAATCTACTTCTGGCCCGGTGCTGGAGCGCGCGGGGGATCTCGCCGCTATGCTGACCAATCTTGAACCGGGCGATGTGCTGTTTATCGATGAAATCCATCGCCTCTCGCCCGTGGTGGAAGAGGTCCTTTATCCCGCGATGGAGGACTTTCAGCTCGATATCATGATTGGCGAAGGGCCCGCCGCACGTTCTATTAAACTTGACCTGCCCAGATTTACGCTGGTGGGCGCCACCACTCGTGCGGGGTTGTTGACCTCACCGCTGCGTGACCGCTTTGGTATCGTTCAGCGTCTTGAGTTTTATAACCTGGAAGAGCTGACCGAGATTGTCGCCCGCTCAGCACGGCTACTAGGCGTTGAAACCAGCCATGAAGGTGCCATTGAAGTAGCGCGCCGCTCCCGTGGTACGCCGCGTATCGCCAACCGACTGTTGCGCAGAGTGCGGGATTACGCCGAAATAAAGGGCGATGGCGTTGTGGATGTGACATTAGCGGATGCGGCGCTCAATATGCTAAATGTCGATCACCACGGTTTGGATCACATGGACCGCCGTTTACTGCTGGCGATGATCGACAAATTCGATGGTGGCCCGGTGGGCGTTGACTCACTCTCTGCCGCCATCGGTGAAGAGCGCGATACCATCGAAGATGTGATTGAACCTTATCTGATTCAGCAGGGGCTAATGATGCGTACACCAAGAGGCCGTGTAGTGACTCGTCAAGCCTGGCTGCACTTTGATAAGACGCCCCACGAACAGTCAATTGATGTTGAGGGAGAACGTCGGCCATGACGGGCGAATTTAGCATACCAGTGCGTGTTTACATGGAAGATACTGACGCCGGTGGAATTGTCTACTACGTTAACTACCTGAAGTTTATGGAACGGGCGCGCAGCGAGTGGCTAAGAGAATTAGGCCTTAACCAGCAAACGTTGCTAGACGAAGGTACACAGCTAGTGGTATACCGCATGGCCTGCCACTATGCCAAACCCGCACGATTGGATGAGGCACTGACGGTAACTGCCAACATTGTGGAAAAAGGTCGTTGCCGGATGACATTTGAACAACTGGTTCGGCGCGACGAGGAACTCTTGTGCTCCGCAACAGTCGAGATAGCCTGCTTAAACGCTACGACACTGCGTCCAAAAGCGTGGCCATTGTCGCTTAACACCACACCCCAGTCGAAAACGACATTAATTGATTGATGAGGGCAACTGTGAACGATAACACCATGTCCATTCCCCACTTAATAATGAGTGCCAGCATTGTGGTACAGCTGGTCATGCTGCTGCTAGTGGTGGGGTCAATCCTCTCATGGGTGGTGATCTTTCAGCGCAGCATTGCGCTACGCCGAGCCAAGCAAGAGTACAACCAGTTTGAAGAGTCGTTTTGGTCAGGTGTTGACCTAAACGAGCTCTACCGTGAAATTCCCGCTGATGCCCCTCGTCATGGAGCGGAGCACATTTTCCAGGCAGGTTTTCGGGAATTTAACCGCCTGATGCCTAAAACCCGCAGTGCCGATACGGTACTGGAAGGTGTCCAGCGCAGCATGCGAGTCGCCTGGTCGCGGGAAGAAGACCGCTTGACCCAACATCTTGTTTTTCTGGCAACGGTTGCCTCCGCCAGTCCTTATATCGGCTTATTTGGTACGGTATGGGGCATTATGGGCTCATTCCAATCGCTTTCCATGACCCAGCAAGCCACACTAGCGACTGTTGCACCCTGGATTGCAGAAGCGCTGATTGCCACGGCAATGGGACTTTTCGCAGCGATTCCCGCTGTTATTTTCTACAACCGTCTATCCAATAACGCTTCTCGCTTACTGGGTAAATATGAAGACTTTGCTGAAGAGTTTCACGCAATCTTGCACCGTAACTTGCAAGGACGTGACGGCAAACCTAGCGCTAGTTAAGGGAGTCTGCCATGCAAGGTCCGTTCAATCGTAGTGGCAAAAGCAAGCCGATGGGGGAGATCAACGTTGTCCCTTTTATCGACGTGATGCTGGTACTGCTTGTCATTTTTATGATTACTGCTCCCATGCTGACACAAGGCGTTCAAGTAGATCTGCCTCAAGTCACCTCTGAGCCTATTGAAACCCAGGAAGATAATGACCCGATCATCATCTCGGTAGATCGCGATGGCGGCTACTTTATTACTCTGGGAGAAGATTCGACGGCGGTTTCTCTGGAGCAAATGTCGGAGCGAGTGACTGCTATTCTTCAGCGTCGTCCCGGTACGCCTGTGATGGTGCGCGGAGATCGCAATGTGCCTTATGGCCAGATTGTGCTGCTGATGAGCACACTGCAGAGTTCGGGTGTCGCCAACGTAGGGCTGCTCTCAGAGCCGCCCCAAGATGGTTAAGGGCGAGTCGCACATGGCTGTAAAACCACCGCGTGACCCACAAGACGTTGGCTACACGTGGCCAACGATTTTGGCTGTTGCCGTGCACTTGCTCGTGGTTATCTTTAGCTTGGTCAAGCTGCCCAGCATGTCGGCGGAACCAGACTCTTCTTCGATCGTACAAGCGACGTTCGTGAGCACGGAAACGTTCACTGATCAGGCCCAGCAAGTCACTGAGCAACAGGCCGCAATGAACAATGCCTCTGAACCCGAAGAGCCCGATCCAGAGCCGCCTAGCGATGAGCCTTCCGCGGCGGAGCAGCAAGCTGCCGCCGAGGCAGCCCAGCGCGAAGCAGAAGCTGAGGCAGCGGAACAGGCTCGCGCGCTAGAACAAGCCCAAGCAGAAGCTGAAGCCGAAGCCCAGCGTCGCGCAGAAGAAGCTGAGCGATTAGCCGAACAGCAAGCGGCAGAAGCCCAAGCACGTGAAGCGGAAGAGCAGCGTGCGCAGGCAGAGGCCGAAGCCCAGCGCCAGCGTGAAGCGGAAGCAGAGCGTGCACGGGCGGAAGCCGAGGCTCAGCGCCAACGTGAGGCTGAAGAGCAACGCGCTCGGGAAGAAGAGGCCCAACGTGCCCGTGAAGCAGAAGCCCAACGCCAGCGCGAAGCGGAAGAACAACGTGAGCGTGAAGCCGAAGCACAGCGCCAGCGGGAGGAAGAAGCTCGTCGCCAACGGGAAGCGGAGGAGCAGCGCGCTCGCGAAGCAGAAGCCCAGAAACAGCGTGAAGCAGAAGAGCGTCGTGCTGCTGAGGCAGCCGAAGCGGCCATGCAACGTCAGTTAGCAGGCGAGGCAGAAGCGGCCGCTAATGCACAGCAGGCCCAACAGGCGGCAAACAGCTTTATTAACATTGTCCGGCGTGCTGTAGAGCAAGCGTGGGTTATCCCTCCAGGAGCGAGCAACGCAATGAGTGCTACGATACAAGTGAGGCTTGGTCCATCGGGTGAGCTACTAGCGACCTCTGTCGCTTCATCCAGCGGTGATAGTGCTTTTGATCGCTCAGCTATGCAGGCGGTGGAACATGCAGCACCGTTTGGCGAGTTACGTGACTTGTCAGCGGAACAGCAGCGTACTTTACGTCAATTTAATCTGCGATTTACCCCGGGGGATGTTCGCTGATGCAAACGTTAAGCAAAATGTGGCTTTTTTGCGTACTGCTACTAATCAGCAGCGTAGCAAGCGCTAATTTAACCATTGAGATAACGCGTGGTAGCGATCAGGCGTTGCCTATCGGGGTCGTGCCATTCGCAGGCAGCGAAGGCCTACCTGAAGATGTCGCGCAAATTGTACAAGACGACCTTGAACGTAGCGGATTTTTCGCACCGCTAGAGCGTAGTGCTATGTTCGACCGTCCAAGCCAAGCGTCTGACGTAGAGTTTGGCACTTGGAGATCGCTGGACGTGCGTTATCTCGTCGTTGGGCGCGCGCAGCAGACAGGCAACGGTTATGAGTTGCAGTTCGACCTGGTCGATATTAGCGGCCAACGTCCCATGATCAGTGAAACCGTGACTGCCAGTGGCAACGACCTTCGTGGTGCGGCGCACTACATCAGTGACCAAATTTTCGAGGCGATTACCGATATTCGCGGCGCTTTCTCAACCCGCATTGCTTACGTTACGGCTCAGGGCCTAGGCGATAACATGCAGTTTGGGTTGTATGTGGCTGATGCCGATGGCCGTCGAAGCCAGCAGGTGCTGACCTCGGATCAGCCCATTATGTCGCCCGCTTGGTCGCCGGATGGCCGCAAGCTGGCGTATGTCTCTTTCGAAACAGGCAAGGCGTCTATCTACATCCAAGACGTTAATACAGGTCAGCGCGTTCAAGCCACCTCATTTGGTGGTATCAATGGTGCGCCAACATGGTCGCCAGATGGCCGTCGTATCGCCATGTCGTTATCCAAAGACGGTCAGCCAGAAATTTACGTGCTGGACGTAGCTAACCGTTCGCTGGACCGTATTACTAACAGCAACAGTATCGATACCGAGCCCGCGTGGTCTCCTGATGGTCGTAGCTTGATTTTTACGTCGGATCGCAGCGGTGGCCCGCAGATTTATCAAACCTCGTTAGGCAGTGGAGAGACCAACCGACTGACCTTTACGGGCAACTACAACGCCCGTGCACGCTTTTCGCCAGACGGTGAAGAAATCTTTTTGATTCACCGTTCCAGCCGCGGTTTTCAAGTGGCGAAGCAGAATCTTGAGAGTGGCCGCTTAGTGGTATTAAGCGAATCAACAAGAGATGAATCTCCTAGTGTTGCGCCGAACGGGACCATGGTAATCTTCGCTACCCAACAGGGTGGTAGCGGAGTACTAAGTGCCGTTTCAGCCGATGGCCGCTCGTCATTTAGGTTGCCCGCAGCACAAGGTGATGTACGTGATCCCGCGTGGTCACCTTTCTTAAATTAATAGATGAACAGCACTAACTTCTGTTTTCATGCAAGGAGTCTGATTATGCAACTTAAGCCGTTGGCTCGCTCATTAGCAGTCGCTTTATCTATCGTAGTTATCGCTGGCTGTTCCAGCACCGGCGGAACCCAAGACGGAGACTCGTACGGAAGCCAGGATGGCAGCAGTATGGGGTCTAGCACGTCTGGTGTTGGCACTAGTGGTCAGTATGGCTCAACGTCAGGTTCTGGCGCTGCTGGTCAGCAGGCGGATTCTCGTATTCCTGAAGTACGCACTATTTACTTCGATTACGATCGCGATACCATTAAGAGCGAATACGAATCTGTGGTAATGGCTCATGCGCGCTACCTGCGTGCTAACCCGAACGCCCGTGTTGTTCTTCACGGTCACACCGACGAACGCGGTACCCGTGAATACAACATGGCGCTAGGTGAGCGTCGTGCGGGAGCCGTACAGCGTTTCCTGAATACTCAGGGTGTATCTCCTTCACAAATGAGCGTGGTTAGCTACGGTGAAGAGCGTCCGGCAGTGAGTGGCCAAAACGAAAGCGCCTACTCGCAAAACCGTCGCGTCGTCTTTAACTACTGATAGTATTGGCGTGCCCTGGCACGCCAACTGTATCACTCGGAGCTATCATGAATCACAGTCTCAAACGCTATTTTGAGAGGCTGTGCGGTGCGGGAGCCATAGCGCTCCCGCTGTCCGTATTGCCCTTATCACTACTGCCTGTGTCCGCTCTTGCTCAGCAGCCGCTCGTTCAAGACCTCTCCTCAGGTTCGTCCAATAGCTTTTATCAGCAAACTCAGCGACAAGAGCCTTCAGGCGGTAACCTTGTGCTCTTTAACCAAGTCCAGGAGCACCAGCAAGAAATTCAGCAGTTACGTGGTCAAATTGAAGAGTTACGCCACCAGCTGGAGCAACTGCGCAATCAAACACAGCAGCAGTATTTAGATATCGAAGACCGCTTGATGACCAGCAGTGCACCAAGCCAGATAGAGCAGGCGACTCCTGATGTTGAGCCTGAAGCGGCTGAGCAGGTTGTGCAAGCGCCTTCCGCCCGTAATGTAAGTGAAGACGCACAAGCGGCTTATCAAGCTGCATTTGCCCACGTTCAGGCGCGCCAGTTTGAAGATGCTATTGCGGCCTTTGAGTCCTTTGTGGCCGACCACCCAGAAAGTAGCTTGACGGCGAACGGCCATTACTGGCTGGGCGAACTTTATGCTGCAGAGGGTGAGTTAGATGCAGCTGATCAAGCCTTCACGCGCGTTATTGAGCAGTACAACGGTAGTACCAAAGTACCCGATGCACTCTACAAGCTCGGCTTGGTTAAGGCGCGTAAAGGCGAAGCAGAGCGTAGCCGCGAGCTGTTGGAACAAGTGCGGGATGACTATCCCCAAAGCAGTGCCGCTGGGTTGGCCAATGACTTCTTACGCCAGTCGGCGGGTTAATACCGTTTACTTTTTTAGCTTCAAGGAAACCTCATGAGCTGCAAAATCGACTATCAACCAGCGCCCAATCTGCTAGAAAATCGCGTCGTGTTGGTAACCGGTGCGGGAGATGGGATTGGCCGCGCGGCGGCATTAACCTATGCCCGTCATGGGGCTACCGTTATATTGCTAGGCCGCACTATTGCTAAACTTGAACGCGTTTATGATGAAATTGAAGCGGCTGGCGGGCCACAGCCGGCTATTTTTCCGCTCAATTTTGAAGGGGCGACACTCAAAGATTTTCACGATATGGCAGAAACGCTGGATAAAGAGTTTGGCCGTCTAGATGGGTTATTGCACAACGCTGGGCTGCTTGGCCGCATTACTCCGTTCGAGCAGTATAATCCCGAACTGTGGGGTCAGGTAATGCAGGTCAATATCAATGGTCCCATCTGGATGACTCAAGCGCTGCTGCCATTGCTCCAGGCGTCTGATGATGCATCGGTTATCTTCACTTCCTCCAGCGTTGGCCGTAAAGGGCGTGCGTATTGGGGTGCCTATTCTGTGTCAAAATTCGCCACAGAAGGATTTATGGAGGTGCTGGCTGATGAATTAGAGAATCAGACGAATGTTCGAGTGAATACGCTGAATCCAGGTGCTACGCGTACCCAAATGCGCCGCACTGCTTACCCAGGTGAAGATCCGTTTACACTGCGTACGCCTGAAGAGGTCATGCCCACTTACCTATGGCTGATGGGGCCTGATAGTAAAGGCGTTAGCGGCCAGAAGTTTGATGCCCAGCCGCCACGCGTCTAACGTTTCCACACTGGCGAAGGCTAATCAGTGCGGTGGTCATGAAGAGCGGCTACCAGCTCATCACACGTTGTAAACCACAGGTCGGCAGGCCAGCTCTGGTAGTCGTCTTCTTCACTGATATAGCCATAGCCCACGGCGACAGCCGTCATACCGGCTGCTTTAGCCGCTTGCATATCGCGAACATGGTCGCCGATATACCAGCACGCCTCGGGGGAAACACCGAGGCGTTTTGCTGCTTCCCAAAGCGGCTCAGGCGCAGGTTTTTTAACACTTAAGTCATCAGCGCAGAGCAACGCCCCTGGCGTTAGCGCCAGCGCTTCCAAAAGCGGCAAGGTATAGCGCCGCGGTTTATTAGTCACAATTCCCCAAAGCCGCTCTTCACTGTGCCACTGCGTTAGCCACTCATTTAACGGCTCGAAAAGCTTGCTATGGACCGCCACTGCTTGCTCGTAAGCATCCAGCAAGAACTGCCTTGCCTCATCATGCTCGTCACTACCGCTTTCAAGGCCAAGCGCCAGCGTGACCAGGGCGCTGCCACCATTAGACACTTGCCCACGTATTTCCTGGAACGGCAGAGCCGCTAAGCCGTGATGGGCTCTTAACGCGTTAGTTGCAGCAGCCAAGTCGGGGGCGGTATCTACCAATGTGCCATCTAAATCAAACAGTATCGCCTGGGGGGAGGACATCAACATTTACTCGCTCGCTTTGCGGCAGTACATCATGTAATTGACGGATACATCATGAGGAACCAGACGATAGTGCCGTGTAATAGGGTTATAAGTAAGTCCCGTTTGCTCACGCACCTCAAGAGATGCCGCACGCGCCCAGTTCGCCATTTCGGAAGGGCGAATAAATTTAGCGTAGTCGTGGGTACCACGGGGCAGCAGCTTCAACACGTATTCGGCCCCTAGGATGGCAAAGGCGTAAGACTTCGGTGTGCGGTTAAGCGTTGAGAAAAATACATAGCCTCCAGGGCGAACCAGTGTACTGCAGGCACGGATAACCGAGGCGGGGTCGGGTACATGCTCCAACATCTCCATGCAGGTCACCACATCGTAGTGCCCGGGCTCTTCAGCGGCTAAACCTTCAACGCTGATATGCCGGTACTCTACCGTAACGCCACTCTCTTCAGCGTGAAGCCGCGCCACCCCTAGCGGTGCTTCCCCTAGGTCAATGCCCGTCACGCTGGCTCCTCGATGGGCCATCGATTCGCTCAAAATACCGCCACCGCAACCTACATCCAGCACTTTCTTACCAGCCAGCCCAGCCCGAGCATCGATAAAGTCCAAGCGCAGAGGGTTAATATCGTGAAGCGGTTTAAATTCGCTCTCTGGATCCCACCAGCGACTGGCAAGTGCTTCAAATTTCGCAACTTCTGCGGCATCGACGTTGTCTTGATAGCGGCGAGTGGTGCTATCCTGAAGTGTCACTGGCATGGTGTAACCCCCATCGGCAGTTGGTCTTGAGTGAAATGAATATGGTTTGCCATTTCGCGGTGGTTAGCGGCAAGGTGGCATCCACTCAAACGTTGAGTATTATGGTTATTCTAACCACTCCTGACGCGAAACGCATGGAAAGGAACTCAGCATGACGCCTAACACTTTATTTTATCGGCGCTTATTGGCCAGGGAGAGCATCTGAATGCGTGTATTGCTGCATGGTAGTGAATTAAGCGCCGCAACTGCGGCGGCGGCGCTTGCTTGGGTAGGTCATCACGTTGACTGGTTACTCCACGAGAGCGTTCCGTGGCCAACGCTGGCCAGTGCTGACTGGCTACGCCGAGAACCATCGCTGATGGCACAGATTGAGCAAGCTATGGCAGCAGGCAACTTAACCATCGTTGCTACTCCTGACGTCTCTGAAACGCCTGATATTGTTTGGTTAGCGCTTTCTCCTAGTCAGCGTCAGTCAGCCAATTCGCTTTTACAACACCCAATGTTTCAGGAATACAGCGGCGCGGTGCTGGTCAATAATTCAACATTCCCAGTGGGCGAGACCGAGCGTTTGCATTCGCTAATGGGACACCAGCATAGCCGTGTGGCACTGCCTGACACTCTGGAAGAAGGGCGAGCCTGGCTCTCTTTTACTCGTCCAGTGCGCTGGCTGCTCGGGTGCGATGACGCCATGGGTGAGCAAGTGACAAGAGAGCTACTGCGTGCCTTCAATCGTCGTAGCGAAGTGTTTCAATGCATGCCTTGTCGTGCCGCTGAACTGACCAAGCTGGCCATCAATGGTATGTTGGCTACCCGTATCAGCTATATGAATGAAATTGCAGGTCTTGCCGATACGTTAGGAGTAGACGTTGAGCATGTACGCCAGGGTATGGGCGCAGATACGCGGATAGGGTTTGAGTACCTTTATCCAGGATGTGGCTTTGGTGGCCCTAACTTCTCGCGTGATTTGATGCGCTTAGCCGATGTTCAGTCATCCAGTGGTCGCTACTCGGCGCTGCTTGAGCAGGTGATGGACATCAATGAGCAGAAAAAAGAGACGCTGTTCAGAAAGTTGTGGGGATTTTTTGAGGGTGATTTAGCAGGCAAAACGGTAGCGATATGGGGTGCCGCGTTCAAACCAGGCACCGCCCGGATTGATCATGCACCGGTGTTAACGCTGCTTGAAGCGCTCTGGGCACAGGGAGTCACGGTCAAACTACACGACCCGGCGGCTATTCCAGCGCTCTACTCGGCGGTTGGGCAGCGGAATGATTTAATGACGTTCGAGGATGATCCTTATCTTGCCTGCCAGGGTGCAGACGCCCTGATGCTAGTGACCGAATGGAAAGCCTACTGGAATCCTGACTGGCACCGCTTAGCCTCACTGCTACGCGAAAAGCTAATATTGGATGGACGCAATATCTACGACCCCACTTTTGTAGCCAGCTGCGGCTTACATTATCGGGGAATTGGACGACGCGCCGATCCAACGACGCCCTAAGGAAAACATATGTCCGATGCCACTTCATCTCAGCGTATTGTTCCCGACGTGGATCAAAGCCTGACAGCACAGCACTTACGCCATCGCAGGGGGCCGCGATTATGGCCGCTTTGGCTCGTATTGATTCTGTTGATGTTGCTATTAGGCGCAGCAGCAGTAGGGGTTTGGTACGAAAGAGAGAGGTTGCTAGCAGAAGTGCATCGTGTGAGTGGTGAGGTGTCTAATCTTCACGCAAGGCTCGACTCCGATGACACAGAGGCCCAAGATGCGATAACCTTTGTACAAGCTCAGATATCCACTCTATTCCAAGAGCAGGAGCAGCTGGCTGTGGCATTGACTAATACGCGTGAAGAGCTCTACGGGCTTCTCACAGAAAATGAAGAGCTTGTATCAAATGAGGCCCTTGAGACATTTTCACAACGATTCGAGCAATTTCAGGAGCAAGCAGCCCTTCGTGATAGCCAGCTAGCCGCTATTCGGACATCGCTAGATGCCTTAGAGCAAGCGGGTACCTCTGGTAGGCAAAATTTAGTGGAGGAGGTTACTCATTTAGAGGAGGTCATCAACCAGCGGCTCGATACCATGGAGCGCCAGGTAGCCAGCGACCGAACCGCTACTGAAGAGCAATTGAGTATCTGGCGGGAAAATATCGAGCAGCAGTTAACGCAGCTCTCTTCTACTGTCGCTGAAGTTAATACTCAAGAAGAGCCTGCTAGCCAAGCTGAATTAACAGCGCTGGAAGCGCAGTGGACCCAGCGCTTAAACACGCTTGAGAGCGACTTACGGCAGGTCCGGCAGGCGCAGCTAGCCTTTAGTGCGCAGATGGAAATGCTGCGCAATTAAATAGCAGCATCACGATGTGGAATAAACAAGCCACTAAGCCGGTGATAGGGTTAGGGATATAACGGTATGGGAAGACAACGGCGGTGGCCTACGGCCAAACAAGTGGCGTATTTACTGGTGCTGCCGCTGATGTCTGCTTCATCGGTCTCTTGGGCCCTTGAAGCAGACATCAGCGGTGTTGATGGGCGTGTGCTAGTTAATATTGAGGCCTATTTAGAAAATATTGAGGCCGACCAGTACACCGATGCCCGCTTGGAAGGTGAAATACGCCAGCGCACGCAAGAAGCCATGCGAGTATATGGCTATTACGAACCTGATATTACTGTCGAGCTAGATCAGCCGCCCATCGCCGTGCGTATTGAATCAGGGCCTCAGGTAGTGATTGAAGTACTCGACATCAGTATTGCAGGGGATGCGAACAATGACCCCCCTTTCCAAGACGCGCTTGATGATTTTCCTTTAAAGCAGGGGGAACCGCTGCGTCATGCCCCCTGGGACAGTCTACGTAGCCAGTTTGCCGGTCTAGCTATTGAGCGGGGCTACTTCGACTGGGGGTTTTCAGATCGACGGATGGAAGTGCGCCCTTACTTGGAAAGCGCTCGCCTCTATATGGCCTTTGATAGCGGGCCACGCTATCACTTTGGCGATACATTTATTACGGGCAGCCATATTGAACCTGAGCGGCTGCGACAAATGCAGACGTTTCGTGCTGGTGAGCCTTACCTAGCGGAATCCCTGGCCCGCTATAATCAGCGTTTAGCTGAAACAGGATGGTTTAGTTCTGTCTCCGTACGGCCCCGGCTGGAAACAGCTCAAGAATTGACAATCGCTCCGCCGAGCGGAGGGTCGCCCTGGTGGAACGAAGCCACTGCATCGCAGCCTGAACGCTCTAGAGTAAGTAGCGCAGCGCTTGCCAGTGCTCTCAGTATTAACAGCCGTGACGATACCCGCTTGCCCATCGATGTCAGTGTCGAGCCGGCAGATCGCCACCAGTTTGAGGTAGGTATAGGTTATGCCACAGATGTAGGCCCACGCCTGCGTTTTGGCTGGCAGCAGCCATGGATCAACCGGTTTGGTCACAGTCTGGATCATGATCTCTATCTTTCTGCCCCTGAACAGCGTTTTACGGGGGTATACAATATTCCGCTAGAGGACCCGATACGGGATAACTACCGCCTGCAGTATGGCGTGCGCAATATTGACGATGGCGACACAAAATCCTTGGAAGGCGCCGTAGAAGTGGCTCGGCGTTGGGAATTTGAGAACCGTTGGGTACAAACGCTCTACTTCCGCACAACGTATGAAGACTTTACCCAAGGCGGCCAAGCTGATGAGGTTTGGCTGTTTTATCCAGGGATTCAGTGGTCGCGAACCCGCACTCGTCCTCAACGTTTTCCTCTGTGGGGCGATCGTCAGCAGTTATCGATTGAGTACTCTGACAGAGCCTGGGGGTCTGACGCCAAATTCACCCGGCTAACCGGCGATACCGAATGGATTCGCACCATCGGCAATGACAACCGCTTTTTAGCTCGATTAAGCATTGGCGCTATCGAGACCAGTGACTTTGACAAGCTTCCGCCATCGCTGAGTTTCTTCGCAGGCGGTGATCGCAGCGTACGCGGTTACTCCTACAAGAGCTTGTCACCGCGTAATGAAGAAGGCCGCTTGCGTGGTGGCCAACAAATGCTGACCTCCACATTAGAGTATCAGCGTCGTGTTACGGGAGACTGGTGGGGCGCCACCTTTATTGATACAGGGGATGCGTTCGATAATTGGGGCCCGACTGGCCTTAAAACAGGCGCGGGCGTGGGCGTGCGCTGGGTGTCTCCCGTCGGCCCGATACGTTTCGACATCGCACATCCCTTTGATATCGACGACGCTTTCCGCGTGCACTTTTCGATTGGTCCAGAATTCTAGGAGAGCTCTTTGGCTAAGGTTGATTCAAAAGCGCCCCAAAACCGTCAGATGCTCTCACCTAAGCGCCGTACTTGGTTAGCGTTCTGGAGCCTGTTACGCCTTATCATCGTATTGCCGTTATGGCTGTTTGGGTTAATTGCCTTAGTTGCCGGGGTGGCGCTCTCCCCTTGGGGAACCGGGCAGCTGTTTTCCCAAGGTGAACAACGTGGTTTTTTCACCTACGAGCAGCAAGAGGGCGCGCTACTGGACAGCTTTCGTCTGCAAGGCTTTCAAATGGCTGTTGGTGGCACTCAAATTACGCTAGCGGATTTTGAGCTTGCCTGGGCAGAAGATTGCTTGCTATCCGGTCAGTTATGCTTAGACACGCTACGCGTTGAAGGTGCAGATATTCGCTTAGCTGAAAGCTCAGCAACCGAGGAGCCGCCACAGGAAAGCAATGCACCGTTCAGCATTTATCTGCCGTTTCCGATTGAACTGCGCGATATCGCTCTCAATAACGTACAGCTGACGCTGGCCGACGGTACACAAGTGGGCTGGGAAGCATTTGCTACTTCCATAACCGCCGAGCAGCAGCAAGTCACTATCGCACCTACCACACTGGAAGAGCTTTCTCTCTACTTGCCGCCATCTCCCGGCGTGCTGTTGACGCAAAAGATAGATACATCGCTAAACGCCGCCGGTATAGACGGCGCTATTCAGCTAGCTCAGCCGGCGAAGCCTGCGGCTGACAATGAGGCTATTGCCCTTAGCGAGCGTGAGCGGCTTACGCTTCCCGAGATTCAGCTGCCGATTAACGTAGAGCTGGCATCACTGTTAGTCACTGACGTAACAATAAGTGGCGCTGCTGAGTATCAGGTTGAGCGACTGCTTGTAGAAGCTCGGGCCGAGGGCAGTGACATAACGCTAAGCACTCTGGAGCTTGCCACACCTGATGCTGACGCCACCTTATCTGCCAATGTCACTCTAAGCGGCGACTACCCACTGGATGCTGCGGTTCGTGCAGAACTATGGCTACCCGAGTTATTCCCAGCACTTAGCGGTGAGCAGGTGGCACTGAATCTTTCTGGTAGCCTTGCTGACCTGACCGCGAATCTCAACGCAACCGGGCCCGTTAATGCGTCATTGACTGCGCAAGTAGATGCGTTAGCTCCCACGCTCCCATTTGAAGCGCAACTAGAGAGCGACCGTTTGCAGTGGCCGCTATTTGACAACAGCGAGATTCCAGAGGCGTCATCGGAAGAACCTGCCACTACAGCTGAGAGCTACGTGCTGGAAAACCTTAGCCTTGGTGTCAACGGCAGCCTGGAGGCCTATCAAGTAACGCTTGAAACGAATGCCGAAGGCCCACAAGTGCCTGCCACCGCCATCCGTTTGAGTGGAGAGGGCGATTTAGCCTCTTTCCATTGGTCACCTCTCACCCTCACTATTAATGATAGTGCGCTTAGCAGCGAGGGCCGGGTAAGCTGGGAAGAGGCGATTGAGGTCGATACCAACGTGCGCTTGGAAAATGTAGATCCATCGCTGTTTGTTCCGCAGCTAGCTGGCAATCTAAGTGGTGATATCGTCGCCAGCGTACGCCAGCGCGGCGAGCGCTGGGACATTAGCCTGCCGGAGCTAGATATCCAGGGGCAGCTACAGGAGTACCCACTCACACTCAAAGCTTCTCTTGAGGCTAACAGCGAACTGGAAGTTGATATTGAAGAGCTGCTCTTTACCCAAGGTGATAACCGTCTAACGGCATCAGGACAACTCAGCCAAGAGGCGATGTCTCTTGAGGCCAATATCGCGCTGAATCAGCTCCAAAGCTTACATCCTGATCTAGCAGGGACATTAACCGGTGATATTCAAGCCCAAGGCAGTTTCTCCCGGCCAGAAGTGGTAGTAGAGCTGAATGGTCGCAGTTTACGCTTTGCTGAAAATAGGCTAACTACGCTCTCTCTATCGGGTAATGTCGAGGGTCTTGACGACCCCGATCTCAATATCGAACTGGATCTGCAAGGCGTTAATGCAGGTGGGCAAGCGCTAGCGTCGGTCGCCCTTGACCTCACCGGGCGACTTTCCGAGCATGCCTTGCAACTCAGCACCACAGGCGAAGCCGATAACGTTCTGAGCCAAGCTAATTTGGCCTTAGACGGGCGCTTTAACCAGCAGACTCAACAGTATCAGGCGCGATTAACCCCGCTGGAAGTTGATTCAGAAGCGGGGGACATTCGCTTGGAAGCGCCGCTGGATATCACTTACAACCTTGCTAGCGGCCAGGCACGCTTAACACCTTTCTGCCTGCGTCGGTTGCAGGGTGGCCTCGTATGCTCTGAAGAGCCCATTACCGCGTCATCCGACCAGGGGCGTGCAGTGCTGAGTGTTCGCGAAGTGCCCATGGAGATGCTGGAACCTTTCTTGCCAGAGGAGTGGAGCTTTGAAGGTGATACCACGGCGGATCTAGTAGCCAACTGGGGGCAGGGAGGCGCCCAGTGGCAAGCCAATCTTCAGCTGCTCAGTGAGTTAGCCATCACGGCAGTCAATGATTATGGTCAGCCAGTAGAGCTTCCCACTATTAATCTGGATGCGAAAATTGAAGCCAATCAAGCACAGGCCCAAGCGGATGTACTGCTTGCTCTGTCGGAAGCAGGTGAGCTTACGCTTAATCTAGCGGTAAACGACCCATTGGGTCAGGGAGCGCTTGATGGTCAGCTACGGGCAAATAACATCACGTTAGCACCCTATCGCCCTATGTTGGTGGGTATGGATGAGCTTGAAGGCGGCTTAAATGGCAGCGTGCAAATTGGTGGCACCACAAGCCAGCCTGATTTACAGGGTGAACTAGCCTTACGCAGCCTGCGTATTAGCGGGCCCGATATTCCCATTACTATTGTGGATGGCGAGCTGGCGGTAGCCTTTGATGGCGAAGAGGGAAATATAGACGGTTTTCTCGCTGCCGAGCGAGGCCGGCTTTCGATTAGCGGTAACGCTTATTGGCCTACCGATGAAGCGTGGCGTATTGGCATAGACCTAAACGCAACTCAAGAGCCTTTGTTGGTGGTATTACCGCAGTTCGGTCGCCTGGAAGCCGCGCCAGATATTCGCATTCGTATTACCCCAGAGCGTCTGCAGGTACGGGGCAATGTGGATCTTCCCTGGGCTCGCTTAGAGGTGGGTGATCTACCTTCGTCAGCAACATCGCCAAGCCCGGATGAAATTATCATTACCGAGCGCGATGATCGTGAGGCTGAACGACAAGCACGTCTTGCGGCAGAGGCTGGGAATGATCCCAGTGCAGCTGATGAACTGGCAGACACCGGTATGGCTCTGGATGTGCTGATTACACTGAATCTTGGGCGCGATATGCAAATTTCCGCCTATGGCCTGGAGTCAGGATTGGGCGGTAGCCTGGAGATTCGTCAGGATAGCGGAGCGCTTCAGCTGTTTGGCGACGTCAACTTAGTAAATGGTCGTTTCCAGGCATTCGGGCAAGATCTGTTGATTCGTCGTGGTCAACTGATCTTTAGTGGTCCTCCGGGCTTGCCAGTGCTAGATTTTGAGGCCATCCGCAACCCGGATGTCACCGAAGATGATGTGATTGCGGGGCTGCGCGTAACAGGCGATGCCGAACAGCCCAATGTGATGATCTTTTCAGAGCCCGCGATGGACGAGACCCGTGCGCTATCGTATTTGCTACGCGGCCGCGCGCCGGATGCTTCAGGCGGTGGTGTTGATAGCGCACTAACCACTGCGCTCATTGGTATGTCCCTTGGCCGCACCGGTGGGGCCGTTGGCTCTATCGGGGAAGCGTTTGGGATTGATGACCTGACACTTGATACCACTGGGGCGGGTGACGACAGTCAGGTAGCGGTGAGTGGCCAACTGTCTGATGATCTTCGCATTAGCTATGGCGTAGGTATTTTCTCTCCAATTGCAGAACTAACCTTACGCTATACGCTATGGCGGAACCTGTATCTACAGGCGGTGTCTGGTGCTAACCAAGCCGTTGACCTAATTTACACGTTCACGCGCTCAGGCGATCCTTATATTTATCCGCAGCAATAGAATAGAAGAGGGTGTTATGACGCTATTTACGAAACATCAAGCACCAGAAGGGCGCGATACACCCATTGAGACCAGCGACCTTCATACCATTACCGGACACTCTATACACCCACCGTTTCCTGAAGGTTATGAGGAAATTGTGTTGGGTATGGGATGCTTCTGGGGGGTAGAACGGCTGTTTTGGCAGCAGCCGGGGGTGTATGTGACGGCAGCGGGCTATGCTGGGGGCATCACACCCAATCCAACGTACAAAGAGACTTGTACAGGCTTAACAGGGCACGCCGAAGTTGTCAAAGTGGTGTATGATCCACAACGGGTAAGTCTGACCACACTGCTGAACATCTTCTGGGAACAGCACGATCCTACGCAAGGTAACCGTCAAGGTAATGATATTGGTAGCCAGTATCGCTCTGCTATTTTCACCACTACCGAGGCCCAGCTGGCGGCTGCTAAGCAAAGCGCAGAGGCGTTCCAAGCAGCATTGCAACGCGCAGGCAAAGGGCGTATCACCACAGAGATCAAGCCACTCGACGTGTTCTATTACGCCGAAGCGTATCACCAGCAGTATTTAGATAAAAATCCTGGCGGTTACTGCGGTTTAAAAGGTACTGGTGTTACGTGTCCCATTGGTTGAGGTCCAAAAATATGCTGCTTCATCGCCCCCTTCAAAGTCAGGTTGCCCGTTCTGCCGGAACCTTCGTGGTGTTCGGTTTATTTAGCCTTGGGGCTCACGCTGAACAAGCGCCCGCAATGCCACAATCGGTTGATGACACACCTTTTGGTAGTGAGCGTGAAGCAGTTATCTGGCGACAGGATGAGCTAAAAGATCTAGAACGCCTGCTTCGTCAGCTGCGCTTTGACTTAGTCAATAATCAAGACGCTCGTGGTGCAGCCCCGCGCCTAGCGGAGCTGCAGGAGAAGGCTACTCAAGCCCACTTATTACCCGCATTTATTGCTGGAACCCATGGGCGAGGCTCTGATGCGAAACCAGAAATATGGGAAGAATGGGATGACTTTTCCGCTGGGTTTGTCGATTTGGAAGAGAAAGTAGGTGTCTTAATAGACGCTGCGGAACAGGAAGATTATCGAGCAGCTACACGGGCTTTTTCTGAGGTGGGTCTTAGCTGTCGAAGTTGTCACCGTGCCTACCGCTACGATTAACGAAGCGGTAGGCATCAGCGTTTAGTCGCTGGATTGAACGCGATCAATGCGATAAAGCGTTTCAACCTGCTCAAGACCACTGATAGTGCAGTTTAAATCCTTCACGCGACCGTCGCTCAGGCCGTATACCCAGCCATGTACCGAGATGGATTGGCCGCGCTGCCAAGCGCGCTGAAGGATTTTAGTGCGGCACAAACTGTTGACCTGGGCCTTCACATTCAACTCACACATGCGATCAATTTGATCTTCAATGGGCAAGTGATCGAGTGTGTCTCGATGGCGGTTGTACTGTTCACGGACTGAGTGAAGCCAATAATCTACCACGCCACATTCACCACCCGTGACAGCTGCTTTAATACCACCACAGCCATAATGCCCAACAATCATGATATGGCTTACATTGAGGACATCCACCGCATATTGAACAACCGACAGCGCATTCATATCGGTGTGGTGGAGAAGGTTAGCGACATTGCGATGCACAAATACTTCGCCTGGTGGTAGCGCAATAATCTGGTTAGCCGGTACACGGCTGTCCGAACAGCCAATCCATAGATAGTCGGGGTTTTGCTGGCTAGAAAGGCGTTTGAAATAGTCCGGATCCTCTTCACACATCCGTTCAGCCCAAACGCGATTATTATCCAGCAGCGTAGCAATTTGATCAGACATCGAATCTCCGTGAGATAACATTATTCAGGGGTTGAGGGAGTCCATGCGTAGCGCAGCAGCATTTTTGTTACAAGGTAGGGCGTTTTAACCCCCCCTTGCACAGAAGGTCAATCTTAGCGCTTACCTTAGCAGAGGGTAAGCACGGCAGTGGATAGGAGATAACCATGTCAGCGGATGCTGCATATGACTTCGATTTATTTGTAATTGGAGCGGGCTCAGGTGGGGTTCGCGCGGCACGTATGGCAGCAGCTACCGGCGCACGCGTTGCTGTTGCGGAAGATCGCTATTTAGGCGGTACTTGTGTCAACGTGGGCTGTGTACCCAAAAAGCTATACTCGTATGCTGCTCATTTTCATGACAGCTTTGATGATGCGGCAGGTTTTGGCTGGCGGCTGGCCTCACCAGCAACCTTCGATTGGCCTACGTTAAGAGATAATAAAACCAGCGAAATCAAACGGCTTAACGGCATCTACCAGCGCATGCTAGAAGGCGCAGGGGTAACACTGTTTAACGCTCGGGCCCGCGTTGTTGATCCGCACACAGTGACACTAACCAATGCAGATGGCGAAGTGAGCGTCAGCGCCGAAAAAATCTTACTCGCGACAGGCGGCTGGCCCTGGGCACCCGAGTTTCCAGGGAGCGATCTTACCTTAACCTCTAACCAAGTATTTGACTTAGATAGCTTTCCTGAAAGGTTTTTAGTACTGGGTGGTGGCTATATTGCCGTCGAGTTCGCCAGTATTTTTAACGGATTGGGCAGCGAGACACATTTGATTTATCGAGGAGACCTGTTTTTAAAAGGGTTTGACCAGGAAGTCCGCGAGTTCACGTGTGATGAAATGGCCAAAAAGGGCGTTAACCTCCATTTTTCTGCCAACATTGCGCGCATTGAACGGAAAGAGGGTGCTCTGCAGGTTGAGCTAACCACTGGGGAAACCTTAGAAGTGGATGCGGTGCTTGCCGCAACTGGGCGCAAGGCGAATACAAGCGGCCTGGGTATCGATGTACTGGGGATTGAGCTAAACAGCGAAGGCAAGCTGTCCGTGAATGAGCGTTATGAGACGCAGATTCCTTCAATACTAGCTTTGGGTGACCTAATCGCTGGGCCTGAATTAACGCCCGTCGCTCTGGCAGAGGCGATGCAACTGGTGGATATTCACTTCCATAAAAAAACGCCTAGGCCATTGGACTATGACACCATTCCTACTGCCGTTTTCTGTCATCCCAATATCGGTACGGTCGGCTTATCTGAAGAGGCGGCTAGGGAGAAGTTTTCCAAAATACGGGTCTACCGCACTGATTTCAGAGCCATGAAGCACACGCTTTCCGGTAGCCAGGAGCGCATGTTGATGAAGCTGATTGTCGATGACGCCAGCGATGTTGTTGTCGGTGCTCACATGGTAGGTGAAGAAGCAGGCGAGCTGATTCAGGGTATTGCCATCGCCGTTCGAGCAGGCCTTACCAAAGAAGATTTCGACCGTACGGTAGGCATTCACCCCACTGGGGCCGAAGAGTTCGTCACCATGCGAACCCCCGCACGCTATTAACGTTATTGATCAACGACTAAAGGCGAGCTTCGGCTCGCCTTTTTTGTCTCGCGCATCGGTATCACTGATCTAAACTCTGATGGTAGCCAGAAACTTGATGCTAGAGTACGTAACGCTCGTTTGATAACCAAAAATTATAGAAGATGCGAGGATGAATAATATGGTTTTTGAATTGCTCATAATCAGCTGTTATAATGATTCTCAAATTCGCTACAGCGAAGCATAACCATGAGTACGCCTATTAAGCCTTTTACACCTTCTGCCGAGCTGGCTCGCCCAACCGTTGCTGATGCCGTGGTAGGCCATGCCGAAATGCCGCTTTTTATTCGTAAGCCCAATGCTGATGATGGTTGGGGGATTTACGAACTCATCAAAGCGTGCCCGCCGCTCGATGTTAATTCAGCCTACGCTTATCTGCTGCTAGCAACGCAGTTCCGCGATACCTGTGCTGTGGCTACCAACGAAGAGGGTGAAGTAGTTGGTTTTGTATCCGGTTATGTCAAAGATAATGCCCCTGACACCTATTTTTTATGGCAAGTCGCCGTAGGTGAAAAAGCTCGGGGCACAGGTCTGGCACGCCGTCTGGTGGAAGCGATTATGTCGCGCCCTGAACTTGACGACGTTCACCACTTAGAAACCACGATCACCCCTGACAACCAAGCATCGTGGGGGTTGTTCCGTCGCCTAGCTGCACGCTGGCAGGCACCTTTGAACAGCCGTGAATACTTTTCGACAGAACAGCTTGGGGGAGAGCACGACCCGGAAAACTTAGTACGTATTGGGCCATTTCAAACCGATCATATTTAACGGTTGGTAAGTAATACCCTATAGGCTTGTTAAACCGTTTTCCCGCTCGTGTTGCCTTAGCTATCACTGTTTTACTCGCTTGGCTTACACACTTAATAAGGAGGTCGCTAATGCAGACCCAAACATTCGAACGCATGGAATCCAATGTTCGTACCTATTCACGCTCGTTTCCTGTTGTCTTTACCAAGGCACAGAATGCGCGGCTGACCGATGAGAATGGTCGTGAATATATAGATTTTCTCGCCGGTGCTGGCACGCTGAACTACGGTCATAACAATCCGCATCTAAAAGAAGCGATGATTGACTATCTCTCCAGTGGTGGGGTGGTTCATGGCTTAGATATGTGGACAAGCGCTAAGCGTGACTACCTGGAAACCCTAGAGAACGTCATTCTGAAGCCCCGTGGACTTGATTATAAAGTCCACCTGCCTGGCCCGACCGGCACAAATGCAGTGGAAGCGGCCATCCGTCTGGCCCGTGTTGCTAAAGGTCGCCATAACATTGTGACCTTCACCAACGGCTTCCACGGTGTGACCATGGGCGCCCTGGCAACCACCGGTAACCGTAAGTTCCGCGAAGCGACGGGTGGCATCCCTACACAAGGCGCAAGCTTTCTGCCATTTGATGGCTACATGGGTGAGCATGCCGACACGCTGGACTACTTTGAAAAGCTCTTAAACGATAAGTCAGGCGGCTTAGATATCCCAGCGGGCGTGATTGTTGAAACTGTGCAAGGCGAGGGCGGTATCAACGTCGCAGGCCTGGATTGGCTCAAGCGCCTAGAAAGTATCTGTCATGCGCATGACATCCTTCTCATTGTGGATGATATCCAGGCAGGCTGTGGTCGCACGGGTAAATTCTTCAGTTTCGAGCATGCAGGCATTACGCCAGACATTGTCACTAATTCGAAATCGCTCTCAGGCTTCGGTTTACCGTTCGCACATGTGTTGATGCGTCCTGAGCTCGATAAGTGGAAGCCTGGCCAGTACAACGGTACGTTCCGTGGCTTTAACTTGGCGATGGTGACGGCGACCGCAGCGATGAAAAAGTATTGGTCTAACGACACCTTTGCGCGTGATGTTCAGCGTAAAGCGCGTATCGTCGAAGAGCGCTTCCAAAAACTGGCCGCTATGCTGACAGAAAATGGCATGCCGGCGACCGAGCGTGGTCGTGGTCTGATGCGCGGTATTGACGTGGTATCTGGCGATATCGCCGATAAGATCACCAGCCATGCGTTTGAGCACGGTCTCATCATCGAAACCAGTGGTCAGGATGGTGAAGTGGTTAAGTGCCTTTGTCCGCTAACTATTCCGGATGAAGATCTGCTGAAAGCCTTAGATATCCTTGAAGCGTCAGTTAAGTCTGTTATTAAGGCATAGTGTAGCGTTACGCTAAATCGTCACACGCCATTACGTCCCTTACAGGAATAGGCAGCCAACAGCTGGCTGCCACGCAACGGAGCACGTTTATGATCGTTCGTAATCTCGAAGAAGCACGTAAAACAGATCGCCTGGTCACTGCTGAAAACGGTAATTGGGACAGCACGCGCCTTGTTCTGGCCAACGATAATGCAGGTTTCTCTTTCCATATCACCCGCATTTTTCCTGGCACTGAGACGCACATTCATTACAAAAATCACTATGAAGCGGTATTTTGTTATGAAGGTGAAGGCGAGGTAGAGACCCTGGCCGACGGCAAAATCTGGCCGATCAAGGCGGGCGACATCTACCTGCTGGACCAGCACGATGAGCACCTGCTGCGCGGCAAGGAAAAGGGCATGACCGTAGCTTGTGTCTTTACTCCGCCAATCACTGGTAACGAAGTCCATCGTGAAGACGGCTCCTACGCAGCGGCAGACGACTAAGCACTACTGTATGCTAAGTACTACTGTATAATCCGTATGAAAGCAGCCTAGCAAAATGCTAGGCTGCTTTTTGTTTGCCCGGCGAAGCCGGCAAACCCGGCCATCTGAAAGAAGATGGCGTCACCCCGACTGAGGGGAAGACAATCCGACTGGCAAGGGCGTCACTGGCCAACGGTGGGGTCTGAAGGAAGCCATAGGAAGTTAACGG
>NZ_JBSXNH010000041.1:0-63680 GCF_056857535.1 Vreelandella sp. L-25 | reverse complement strand
CGGTTATTGGATCTGACCAGGGTCAGAACCGGCATCACTGTCCCCGAATTCGGGGTAAGTTAATGGCATGAGCCGTATACGTGGTCCGTATGTACGGTTCTGTGAGAGGGATGAGGCGGAGACGCCTCACCCTACTCGCTGCGTCTTTTTTTTAAGTTGTATTAATAACCGTTGAAGCGCATTGGCAGTTATGCGTTGGTAAAGTGCCTGTTTTAAGAAAAAGAGTAAACAATAGGGAAGTCAAGCGCCTACTATGGTGTCGCTTGGTCGGTGAAGCTAGAGTAATTTCAGAAACAGTGTTCGTTAACCTGTTGGCCTTATCGATCAGGAGACATGTGATGAGTGACTCTACCGACAACACTAAAGACCTTTTAAGCAAGCGCCGTTCACGCCGCCAAGTACTGGCTAGTCTGGGTTTAGGTGCAGCTGCCCTTTACGTTGCGCCTACCTTGTTATCAATGGGGCAGGCTGAAGCCCGCGAGCATCGTCATTCGCGCCCAAGTCGCTCACGGCCTAGCTATTCGCGTCCTAGCTACTCTCGACCTCATTACTCTCGTCCGCACTATTCGCGCCCCCGTTACTCCCGGCCTGATTATTCCAGAGCGCGCCATTCTCATCAGCATCATTCACGCCATGGCCATGGCTATCCTGAGCGTTACTATTCTCGGCCCCAGCGCTCACGTTGGGAGCGTGACGGCGTCATTGAAATTCGCCTAAGCCGGGTATTGCCGCGCTGGTAGGGGAACGGCTATGCCGAGCCATCATCAAGATTATACGCTAGAAGGCGTTGGGCCTTGCCTTCGGTTAGTGAATGCCGACGAGTTGCTGCCCGTCCTAACAGCCGCCATGCCAGGCTGGCCCTTGACGCCTTGCGCCGCGCAAACCCAATCGCCGGAGATCTGCGTATGGCGGCACCCACAGGGGTATTGGCAAGAGGCGCCCGCGCTTCCTGAAGGGGCGCTGCTGGACAGCGCGGTAGGAACCGCCTGTAGCGTTATCGCGGATGCTGCCGGGGCATATTTTTATCGTCACCCGGAGTTAGTGGGTTTGCACTGCGGATCAGTGGAAATCAATGGCCAGCTAGTGATTTTTCCCGATACATACCGGGCGGGCAAAAGCACCTTAACCGCCGCCTTTGCAGCGGCTGGGCAGCGTGTGTTTGGTGATGATGTGCTGGCGCTCAACAAGCAAGGGGAAGGGATTGCGCTGGGCGTGGCACCTCGCTTGCGGCTACCGCTTCCTGACGCGATGTCTCTGGAGTTTCGTCAGTTTGTACAAACGCACCTTGGCCCTCAGGATGCACGCTATGGCTATCTTCGTTTGGACAATACGCAGTTAGCTAGCCACGGCCAGCGCTGCCCGCTGGGGGCGATATTACTGATTGACCGCGATGAATCGCTAAACGAGCCCCAGCTTACCCGCCTTCAGCCAGGCGATGGGTTATGGCAGCTGTTACAGCAAAATTTTGCCGAGCACGAATCCGACCAGGCGCTGATCGAGCGCTTCTTGCCACTGCTTGAGGGCTTGCCCTGTTTTCTGCTGCGCTATAGCGACGCCTTTGATGCAGCCCAGTGGCTTACGAAATGCTGGGGAAGTGGCACCCTAGAGAGCTTGGCACTGGCCAGCCAGCCCCGTTGCGATACTCCTGAAGTGATACCTGCCCTTGAGCCAACGGATGCGCGCCAGTGGCAGGCCAGTGAGGCAGCGTTTGAGTTTCCGCTAGGCGACGAGCTATTTGTTATTGCCGAGGAGGGCGGCGCGATTCATCGGCTGAACACCACCAGCCGGGCTGTGTGGGCGCTGTTGAATCACGAGCCGCTGGATCTTGACTCCGTGAGTGACACGCTCACAGGCTTTTTTGCAGGCGCAAAATTTGAGCAGGTACGCCAAGACGTGGCGCAGCTACTCGCGCAGTTCTATCACGCTGGATTAATTAAAGACGTTAACGCTTAGCGCCAGTGATCTCGCCATGCTTTGAGTACTCGCTCTGGGTACCACGTCTTCCCCAGGCTGCCGTTATAGCGAGCGAGAGCGCGGGTAAAGTCACCCCGTTCGATGGCAAGGTAGTGGGCTAAAATCGTGCACCCATAGCGCAGGTTGCGGTTGGGTTCGGTAAGGTCGTCCATGGGCAGGCCAAGCTCAGCGACCCAAAACGGCATGATCTGCATGAGACCTACCGCGCCCGCCGAGGAGACCGCATCGGCATTAAAGGCGCTCTCGACCTGGATTAACGCCAGCACCAGCTCAGGCGGTAACCCGGCCAGCCGGGCCTCTTGGTAGAGTCGAGTGAGTAAGGTGTGGCGTTGTTCAGGCGAGGCGAGAAAGCGGGAAAGCGGCGCATCCATACGGCTGCGCCACTGCTGTAACTGCCACTGAGCGTAGGGCGTTTGTGGGTCGGCTGCTTCCAGCGTGGGGTGTAGGGCAGGCTCTGCTACGCTTGGCGCGGGGTGGGCAGCCACCATTATGCTGCCCACCAGCGCCCACTTCACGTACCGAGGAGACAAACGCCACCAAGGAGTGTTCAGTGACATACCTGCCGATTACTCTGCGCTAACAAGGCCCGCTTGTTCACGCAGGAAGTCGACAATCTTGTCGGCAGGAATCATAGTGGCTTCGCTATCACGACGGCCTTTGTACTCCAGTTCGCCGTTGTCCAGGCCACGGTCGCCAATCACCAAACGGTGTGGGACGCCCATCAGTTCCAGGTCGGCAAACTTCACGCCGGGGCGAGTGTCACGGTCGTCCAGCAGCACGTCTAAACCAGCGGCGGTGAGCGTTTGGTAGAGGCGCTCGGACTCTTCACGCACGCGCTGTGACTTATGCGCGTTCATCGGTACTAGCGCGACCTGGAACGGCGCAATCGCATTGGGCCAGATAATGCCAGACTCATCGTGGTTCTGTTCAATGGCTGCCGCGACCACGCGGGTCACGCCAATGCCGTAGCAGCCCATCCACGGGTGGCTGGTTTTGCCGTTGTCGCCCAGCACGCTGGCATTCATCGCTTCGGAGTACTTCTGGCCAAGCTGGAACACGTGGCCGACTTCGATGCCGCGCTTGATCGAGAGCGTGCCTTGGCCATCGGGTGACGGGTCGCCTTCTACGACGTTACGTAGGTCAGCGACCTGAGGCAGGGCAGCATCACGCTCCCAGTTGATGCCGAAGTAGTGCTTGCCATCGACGTTGGCACCCGCGCCGAAGTCGCTCATTAAGGCAACGCTGCGGTCGATGATAATCGGCATTTCCAAACCGACTGGGCCTAAAGAGCCCGGGCCTGCACCCACGGCGGCACGAATTTCCTCTTCGCTGGCCATGGTCAGCGGGGCTTTCACCTGAGGCAGGTTTTCCGCTTTGACTTCGTTGAGTTCGTGGTCGCCGCGTACCAGCAGCGCAATGAGACCACCTTCCGCCGCGTGAACCATCAGCGTTTTGACGGTTTTCTCAATGGGCAGCTTGAACTGCTCTACCAGCGTGGCGATGGTTTTGGCATCCGGTGTATCAACCAAACGCATCTCTTCGCTAGGGGCCGCACGCTCAACGTTGCTGCCCAGCGGCGCGGGCAACGCTTCGGCTTTTTCGATGTTGGCAGCGTAATCAGATGCGTTGGAGAACACGATATCGTCTTCGCCGGAGTCGGCCAGCACGTGGAATTCATGAGAGCCCGTGCCGCCAATGGAGCCGTTGTCAGCAATCACTGGGCGGAAGTCGAGGCCCAGGCGCGTGAAAATACGCGTATAGGCGTCGTACATACCCTGGTAGGTCTCTTTGAGAGATTCCTCGTCCAGGTGGAAGGAGTAGGCATCCTTCATGATGAATTCACGAGAGCGCATCACGCCGAAACGCGGGCGAATTTCATCACGGAATTTGGTTTGAATCTGGTAGAAGTTCACCGGCAACTGCTTGTAGCTGGCGATCTCTTTGCGCACTAGGTCAGTGATGACTTCTTCATGAGTGGGGCCTACGCAGTAATCGCGCTCGTGGCGATCTTTCAAACGCAGCAATTCCGGGCCGTACTGCTCCCAGCGGCCAGACTCCTGCCATAGATCGGCGGGCTGAACGGCAGGCATCAATACTTCTTGTGCGCCGGCCCGGTTCATCTCTTCACGCACGATGGCTTCCACTTTGCGCAGAGTGCGTAGCCCCAGGGGCAGCCAAGTGTACAGGCCCGAGGTGAGACGGCGGATCATCCCGGCGCGCAGCATTAACTGGTGGCTGATGACTTCAGCATCGGCCGGGGTTTCTTTTAATGTCGCAATCAATAATTGGCTGGCGCGCATGGGCGTGAGCATTCCTTGGTTGGTAGCGGTGATGCTGGATCGTTGTGTCGAACGTAGCGCTTAATTTAGCGTTGAATCCGGCATTGTACGGCTAAGCGGGTAAGGCGGCAAAATCCTACGTCAGCAGCCAAACGTGTGCTGTTCTTGAAGTATGCTAGAATCAAGCGGCATTTGATTCGATAGTCGCTGATTTGAACACAACAAACACGACAGCATCGGCTATCGGTACGTTAAGATTTCGAGGGAACCTCCATGCAGCAAGCAGTTCGCCGTTGGTTAACGGGGGCCGTTGTAGGTGTCTCCATTGTGGCATTGAGCGGTTGCGGTACCATGTTTTACCCTGAGCGTAAGGGGCAGTTGAGCGGTGATGTAGACCCGGTGGTGGCGATTGCCAATGGTGTGGGTCTGCTGTTTTTCATCGTTCCAGGGGTGATTGCCTACGCCGTGGATTTCTCTAATGGCACTATCTATCTTCCCAGCGCGAGTAGCGCATCGGTAGATATTCACCACTTAGACGACGCTATGGATGTAGCCTCATTAGAGAAGCTACTGTCAGATAAGGCCGGCCAACCGGTTAGCTTAGAAAACGAGCTGCTGGTGATTGAAGAGATGGACAGCCTGGATGAAGCGCTGGCCATGGTGCGGATGTCCGGCGTGCTGGATGAAGAGCGGCTGGCCACGATGTAGAGGGCTGGCATCTTTATCTGAACGGATGTCTTAAACGCCCCTGGCAGGTTAACCGGCCAGGGGCGTTTATGTATTGCCGCACCGCTTTTTAGGATGCTGCTTTCGCTGTGGTGATTTTCAATACCGCTAAGCCAGCCACCAAGCCCCAAAAGGCTCCTCCGATCCCCAGCAGCGTAATGCCCGAACCGGTCAGCAAAAACGTCACGATGGCCGCATCGCGCTGTTCGCTTTTTTCAAATGCGCCTGCTAAACCGCCGCTTAGCGTACCCAACAGCGCAATACCTGCCCCCGCAATGATCGTCGACAAACTAATATCGCGCCAAAGACTGGGCGCAGCGGAGTCGTGGCAGGTGGATGGCGCTTCCATGGGTGGCCTCTCCCAAGCTGTGATGGCAAAATGTGCGTTATAGCGCACGCCTTTCACGTTACCACTGTGCGTTATAACGCACAATAGGGGCAGCAGACTGTGTCACATATCCAAAGCGGTAGTCAGGAGAAGCCCATGGCCAGTGAGCCACACACCATTGCGCAACATATTGCGGGGACGGTGCGGCAACTGCGCAAAGAGCGTGGCTGGAGCCTGGATCGTGCTGCCGGTGAAACCGGGGTGAGCAAAGCCATGCTCGGCCAGATCGAACGGGGCGAGTCCAGTCCGACGGTCTCGACGCTCTGGAAGATTGCCAGCGGCTTTCGGGTGTCGTTTTCGACGCTGTTCGATAGCGACAAGCCCGCATTAGGGGAACTGCACCGGGATGGCTGGGAGTCGGTATGGGGCGACGACAGCGCCGGTATGCAGGCGCGGCTGCTGTTTCCTTACGACCCGCTGCTGGGCTTCGAGATGTTCATGATCGAGCTCGCACCGGGGGCGCTCAGTGAATCGTCGGCGCACGCTAGCGGGGTGGTGGAGCACATCGTGGTGGTGGAAGGAGAGATGGAGCTACGCATTGACGAGCGCTGGCAAACGCTGCGGGCAGGCGAGGGGCTGCGCTTTTTTGCTGACCGGCCCCACGCCATGCGCAATAACACCGCGACGCGATTACGCTTTCACGATGTGATTCACTACTTGCCCGGCGCGGCCTCTGGCACTTGAGCGCGCAGCCAGTTGAGCTCGTCGGCCCAGATCTCGGGTTCGATGGTCTCTAAAATCATCGGAATGCCGTGGATGCGCTCGTCTTGCATAATGGTGCTAAAGGCATCTAGCCCAATATTGCCCTTACCCAGGCTGTGGTGGCGGTCAACGCGGCTGGCAAAGGCGCTTTTGGCATCGTTCAAGTGCATGCCGCGCAAGTACTCAAAACCTACGACCTTGCCAAGCTCATCCAGGGTGGCCTGTGTCGCGTCGCGGGTGCGGAGATCGTACCCGGCAGCGAAAGCGTGGCAGGTATCGATACACACGCCCACCCGGGATTTATCCTCCACCTGATCGATAATCTCGGCCAAGTGCTCAAAACGCCAGCCGAGGTTGGTGCCTTGGCCCGCGGTGTTTTCGATCACGGCGGTCACGCCCTGGGTGTCAGCCAGCGCTTCATTGATGGAGTCGGCAATGCGCGCCAGGCACTCGGCTTCGCTGATCTTGTTCAGGTGGCTGCCGGGATGGAAGTTGAGCAACGTCAGCCCTAGCTGCTCGCAGCGCTGCATCTCATCCAAAAACGCCGCGCGGGACTTGGCTAGCCCCTCGGCTTCTGGGTGACCCAGGTTAATCAGATAGCTGTCGTGGGGCAGAATCTGTTCAGGGCCAAAGCCGTGGGTTTTGCAGGCCTGCTTGAAGGCCGCAATGGCCTCGTCCGTTAGCGGTTTCCCCTTCCACTGACGCTGGTTTTTGGTGAACAGCGCAAACGCCGTTGCACCGATATCAACAGCACGAAGGACGGCCTGATCCGCGCCGCCCGCCGCGCTAACGTGCGCACCAAGATAGTTCATCGTTCTCCTTATTACGTTGTCCCAGTGACGTTGCCCTAGTGACGTTGCCTGAATGTAAACAGGTTAAATAGGTTAAGCGGGCTGGCCTGCGCGCTGGCGGTTGTCTAGGTAGCGTTTAAAGGCAGCAGGTTCATCGGTAATGGCGCTGGCAATGCCCCAGGCCCAGCGGCTATCAAACGCGCTGGGGTCGTTGGCGGTGTAGCAAAGAATTTGGTAACCGTCGCGGCACATGGCGGCGGCCTGGGTCTGTTTGAGCCGCGGCCAATGAGGGTGAATACTAAACGCCTCGACCGCTTCGCACTGTTCGCGCCAGTTTTTGGGCACACTGCCAAACAGCGCCCCTAACGCCAGGGCCTCTTTAGGGGCATGTTGGCGGCAGTGGGCTAAGGCGACGGGGTCGAACGACGAGATCACTAGCCGCTCAGGGGGGAGGGCGGCTAGAACAGCAGGCAAGACCACGTCCACCAAACGGATGGGGTCACGCCCTTTGTTGACCTTGATTTCTAAGTTAACGCCCATCTCCAGCTCGTTGAGTAGGGCGAGCATAGCCTCAAGGCTGGCCATTTTTTCCCCCGCAAAGCGATCACCAAACCAACTGCCCACATCTAACTGCTGAGCCTGCTGCCATGTCAGGTTGGCGAGCTCACCACGGCCATCTGAGCAGCGGCGAACGTCGCCATCGTGCCAGATGACCGGTGTATCATCCTTCAGCAGCTGTACATCCAATTCCACCCAGGTTGCGCCTGCTTGGTGGGCGGCGCGTACGGCTGCCAGGGTGTTTTCGGGCGCGGCAGCGGAGTAGCCGCGGTGGGCGATGAGCGTGGGGACAGAAATTGCGGGATGGGTCATAGCCACTCCGTGTCGTGGTCGCCAATTGAGCGTCATGAAGCACAATGTTGCCAAGTTTAGCATGGGTGCATGACGACGACGTGTCGGCCTAGTGAGCTAATAGCTTGATTAATGACGCCCAACGCGGTTGGATAGCGCGCAGGGTATGTCCAATAATTAACAACAGGAGTGTCATTGATGTCTAAGCGTATCCAGCTTGCTAACACCGGTGGGTCAGAGGTATTGGAGTGGGTCGATGTCGAACCTGCCGCCCCCGCTGCCGGTGAAGTGCGCATCGCTAACAAAGCGGTGGGGCTGAACTTTATCGATATCTACTTCCGTACGGGACTTTACCCTGCGCCCGCCATGCCAACAGGGCTAGGCACCGAAGGCGCGGGCATTGTGGATGCGGTCGGTGAGGGCGTCACGCATCTCAAAGTCGGCGACCGGGTGGCTTACGCCCAAGGCCCGCTGGGTGCTTATGCGGAATTGCACACGCTGCCTGCGTCCAAAGTCGTCAAGCTACCGGATTTTATCGATTTTGAAACCGCTGCCGCTAGCCTGCTGAAAGGCTTAACGGTGCAGTATCTGCTGCGTCAAACCTATGAGCTTAAAGGCGGTGAGACCATTCTGTTCCACGCGGCGGCCGGGGGCGTTGGCTCTATTGCCTGCCAGTGGGCTAAAGCGCTGGGCGTGAAGCTGATTGGTACGGTGAGCTCTCAGGAAAAAGCTGACCTAGCCATGGCCAACGGTGCATGGGCGACCATCAACTACACCGAAGAGAACGTGGTAGAGCGGGTGCGCGAGCTGACCAACGGCGAGATGTGTGACGTGGTGTATGACTCGGTGGGTAAAGACACCTGGGAAATGTCGCTGGACTGCTTGAAGCCCCGTTCGCTGATGGTGAGCTTTGGCAACGCTTCTGGCCCTGTGGATGGCGTGAATATCGGTATTTTGAACCAAAAAGGCGCGCTGTTTGTGACTCGCCCAAGCCTGAACGGCTACGCCGACACCCGTGAGCGCCTAGAGATGATGTGCGACGAGTTTTTCGCCATGATTGAGAGCGGCAAAATCAAAATCGACGTGGCCAACCGCTACCCGCTGCAAGACGCCGGTAAGGCTCAGGATGCACTACAGAGCCGTAAAACCACCGGTTCTACTATTTTATTGCCGTGATAATGGTACTAGAGATGATCGGAATCATCCCGTAGCGGGGGTCTTTCGCCATGGATGGCGAAAGTAGCGTCCATGGAAGGATTCACAGCGCCCCCGCCTAGGGTTGTTCCGGTCTGATGACATTACTAAGCGACTGTTTAGGCAATCTCTATATACGCTCCCAACTGACGCATTCGGCTCTCAAAGCGGGTCACGTTATCGACCAGCTGGTCGGGGCCGAATGCCACGCACTCCGCCAAAATCGCTTCGCTGAGTGTAATTGCCGCTAATATCGACGGGAAAAAGTGCGGCGTAGCGTTGGCAACGGTAAACGTTACGCTGGCCCCCGGCACCAGCGGCGAGCGCAGCGTGTCGGTAATTACAATCGCCTGCACGCCGTTGGCGCGAGTAATCTCCAGCGCCTTCACCGTCTCGGCGCAGTAGGGTTCAAAGCCAAACGCCACTACCACATCCTGCTCGTTGAACGGGGCCAACTCGGTGAGCAAGCCTCCCTCCTGTCCGCGAATGAGCGTCACTTCCGGCATCGCAATGCGCCCCACGTAGGCAAAGTGGTACGCGCAGGCGAAGGTGTCGCGAAACCCGACCACGGCGACTCGCCGCGCGGCCAAGATTCGCTCGGCGGCCTCTTTGACGCGCTTTTGGTTATCCGCCGTAAACAGCCTGCCAATATTATCGAAGGCAGCGTCGCCTACCTCCGCAAACAGCGCCGCTTCTGGGTTTCTGTGCTGCTGATTCAACTGGCTGGCGCGGCCGGATAGCTCCACCGGCGCTGCCTGTACCGCCGATTGAAACACCTCCCGAAACGGCTCGTAGCTCTCGAACCCAAGCCGCTTGGCTAGCCTGACCAGGGTGGAGGGAGTGACGGATGCTGCCTGAGCCGTTTTGCGGATCGACTGAAACGCCATCTCTGTAGGATGTTCCAGCACGTAGCTGGCGGCGCGCTTGAGCTGTGGGCTAAGCGCTGCATAGCTCTCGGCTAGCTGCTGGTGAATGCTGTCCAGGCTGGTGGCGTGAGTGGCGTTGTCTGGCATGGCACCCTCTCTATGAAAATAAAACATTTGTGCCAATGATAGATGTTTTTGCTACAGATGTATTGACGTTGTCCCGGCGACTACTCTATCGTTCAAAAAATACATACGTTTCTTTTTATTCAAAATAAAGAAACAAACGTTTCGTTAAGTTTTGACGACTGATCCGATGAGGTTAAAAAAAGCACCATGCCTGCTGACGCTACTGCGCTGCCCAATTATGAAACGCTGCTGGTCACTCTGGATGCCCGAGTATTGACCGTGCGACTGAATCGCCCACAGCGCCTCAACGCCGTTGTTGAGGCGCTCTACCAAGAGCTGCTGGATGTGCTGCGAATAGCACAGCAGTCGCCTCAGGTTAGGGCGGTGGTGCTGACCGGTGAGGGGCGCGCGTTTTGTGTCGGTGCCGATATGAAGGCCCACGGCAGCGCTAAGCGCACGCTGTTTCAGCGCCGGGCGTATTTGCAGCTGGGCAACGACGTATGCGAAGCCATCACCAAACTCAGTAAGCCGGTGGTAGCAGCCGTGAACGGCTATGCGCTGGGGGCAGGCGCGGAGATGGCGGTCTCCTGCGATTTTATCGTGATGGCTGACGAGGCGCAGATTGGTTTTCCAGAAACCAGTATTGGCACTTGCGTGGGCGGCGGTGTTTCAAAATTGCTGCCTCAACTGGTAGGGCTCACCCAAGCCCGGCGCTTGCTCTATCTGGGCGACAAACTTCATGGGCCAGAAGCCGCCAGGATCGGCTTGGCGCTGGCCAGCTACCCCCAAGCGCAGCTGATGGCCGAAGCGCAAACACTCGCCGAGCGGCTTGCCAAGCAGGCGCCGGTCTCCATGGCGATGCTCAAACCGCTGGTCAATCGCAGCGCCCATACCAGCATGGAGAGCCAGCTGCAGCAGGAGCTGGACGCGGTGTTTACCTGCTCCACGACCGATGATTGGCAAGAGGGGGTCGATGCCTTTGCCGAGCGGCGAGCGCCAAATTTTTTGGGTCAATGATCTCGGCCCTCTTGAATTAGCTTGGTATCACTCCGTCACGCACTTCTTTGTCAAACAGGTCACGCAATGAATACTCTCGAAGGCCATCTTCCAGTCTGCAGCCCGCTGCATGATATCTTAGCGCCCTCTGGCATTGCCGTAGTAGGCGCTTCTGCAGACCCCACCAAACGGGGCTACAAAGCCATGGTTGGGCTGATTAATGGCGGCTACCAGGGACATATTTACCCCATCAATCCCAAAGCCGATCACATTTTAGGCGTGCAGGCGTGGCCTTCACTCACCGAGATGCCTGGCTGCCCTGAGCTTGCGCTGCTGTGTACGCCTGCCGCCACCGTGCCTGCGCTGATTGCCGAGTGTGGCCGCCGGGGTGTGAAAGGGGCGGTGATTCTGGCCAGCGGGTTTGGCGAAACCGGTGAAGCGGGTGCGGCATTGGAGGCACAAATGATGGAGGCCGCCCGTGCCCACGGTGTGCGTATTATCGGCCCGAATACTTCCGGCATGTTTAACCTGCACCACCAGATCAACTTGCTGGCGCTGGAGAACGTCAAACCGGGCGATATCGGTATTGTTTCCCAATCCGGCAATATGCTGCTCTCCCTGGCGCTGGAGGCTCAGCACAATGGGCAGGTGGGGTTTAGCACCTACGTTGGCCCGGGCAATCAGAGTGATATCGGCTTTAACGATTACCTGCGCTACCTAGGCGAAGACGAGCATACCCGTGTGGCGACGCTCTACGTGGAAGGCTTCCGTGATGGGCAGCAGTTTCTGAAAGTGGCCCGTGACGTGACCGCCATGAAGCCGGTGGTGGTGTATAAATCCGGTGCCACCGAGCAGGGCCAAAAGGCTGCCAGCTCCCATACAGGTGCGTTGGCCGGTAGCTACCAAATGACCGTCGATTTGTTGCGCCAGGCAGGCGTTAGCGTGGTGCAGTACTCCGATGAAATCCTGCCCGTGGCGGAAGGGCTAGGGCGGCTGCAAAAAGCCCCCGGTAAGCGCGTGGCGGTGATTTCTGACGGCGGCGGCCAAGCCACCATCGCCGCCGACCGGTTATCTGAAGCGGGCCTGACGCTGGCCGAGCTTTCTGACGCTACCCGCTCTGCACTGCGCGAGGTGTTACTGCCTCAGGCATCTACCCTTAACCCGGTGGACGTGGCGGGCTCCTCGGATGCGAACCCCTCGCTGCTGGCAAGCTGCATTGAGCTGGTGATGGCGGATGAAGGCGTCGATAGCGTCTTTCTGGTCGGCATGTTCGGCGGGTATAGCCTGCGCTTTGCGGAGTCGCTGATGGGCGTTGAGATGCGTGGCGCAGAGCGCATGGTAGAGCTTGCTCAAGCCTCCGAGAAGCCGCTGGTAATTTACAGCCTCTACGCACCCATCAAGCCGCCTGCGCTGCGCCGTTTACACGAAGCCGGTTTGCCGGTGTATTCCTCGATTGAGCATGCGGTGCGCGTGCTTGCTGCCCTAGGTGAGCGAGGAGAGTATCTGGCCATCCAACAGGCGCAGGAGACGATAGCGCCCGCCGCGCCAACGGAAACAGGCAGGGCCATGTTTGCCGCAGCCAAGGCAGAAGGACGCGACTTACTGGAATTTGAAGCGAAATCACTGCTGGCGGAGCACGGCATCGCAGTGCCCGAGGAGTGGTTGGTGCGTCGTGAGGACGAACTCGCCGAGATCGCCCAGTGCACGCATGGCAAGCCGCTGGCGATGAAGGTGGTCTCGAAAGATATCCTGCATAAATCCGACGCGGGCGGGGTCAAGCTTAACCTGGTGGGTGACGCCCCACTGCGCGATGCCTTTCAGGCCATTCACTCAAATGCCCAGGCTTACGACCCGAACGCCCAGATAGAGGGCGTGCTGGTCACGCCAATGGCGGAGAAGGGCGTTGAGGTGATTATCGGCATGCTGCGCGACCCGATTTTCGGCCCGGTGCTGATGTTTGGCTTGGGCGGCATTTTTGTGGAGGTGCTCGAAGACGTGGCCTTCCGCTCGCTGCCGCTGACTCTGCGCGACGCACGCTCCATGGTCGATCAAATTAAAGCGCAGAAAGTGCTGGCAGGGGTGCGCGGGGCTGCAGGGGTCGATAAGGAGGCGTTAGTGTCGCTGCTGATGCAGGTGTCTCAGCTCGTAGAGGCTTACCCAGATATTTGCGAACTAGACTTGAACCCGGTGATTGCCTATCCGAAAGGCCATTCTGCCGTTAACTATGCCATCGTCGATGCACGAATTATTGTAGAGCGCCAATCATGAGCCGAACGCTACCTGAATTAACCGACGCTACCCTAACGCTGGAAAACCGTGTGGCAACGCTCACGCTTAACCGCCACGACGTGCGCAATGCGCTTACCGGCACGGCGCTGGTGGATGATATCATCGCCACCGCCGCATGGGTGAACCGTTGCCAGGACGTCTCGGTGCTGGTGATCACCGGAACGGGGAGCGCTTTCTGTGCCGGGGGTAATGTAAAAGACATGGCCGAACGCAGCGGCGACTTTGCGGGGGACGTAGCCGAAGTCGCTGAGCGCTATCGGCAAGGGATTCAGCGAATGCCCCTGGCACTTAATCAGGTAGAAGTGCCCATCATCGCCGCCGTGAATGGTGCAGCGATTGGTGCCGGGTTTGATTTGGCCAATATGGCGGATCTGCGTATTGCATCCCGTAAGGCGAGCTTTGGGGAGACGTTTCTCAACCTAGGCATCATCCCCGGCGATGGCGGGGCGTGGTTCATGCAGCGCCAAATTGGCTACCAGCGTGCCTTTGAACTAACCCTTTCAGGCCGGGTGATCAGCGCTGATGAAGCGCTTGCCTACGGTGTAGTGCTGGAAGTCGTGGAGCCGGAGCAGCTGATGGAGGCCGCTTTGGCACATGCCAACCGCATGGCGGCCCAGCCGCCGAAAGCAACGCGCCTCACCAAGCGGCTCATGAAAATGGCCCCGGATATGGAGCTAAAGCCGTTTCTGGATGTGTGCGCCGTGTTCCAAGGCATGTGCCACAACGAGCCGGAACATCTAGAGGCCGTTGAGCGGTTACTGGCACGAATGAAACGCTAACCCGCGCGCTATTTTTTCCTATTTTTCAGTGCTTGTACGGCTGTATAGTCATCGCCTAATGTGATGCTGAACACTCCGCACTTTCCGTGTCAGGGAAGAGGAGCGACAACATAGGGAGATGGCACGCACATGACTCTGGAAAGCATAGGACTCTCTCCCAGCACGCTGGTATTCATCGTGCTGGGGCTCACGCTAGTCGCCTTTATTTGGGGCCGTTTCCGCTACGACTTGGTGGCCTTGGCTGCCTTGCTATGCTCGGTGATGCTGGGGCTGGTGCCTGCGGATGACGCCTTTGCGGGCTTTGGGCATCCAGCGGTGATCACCGTGGCGGCGGTGCTGGTGTTGAGCCGTGGGTTTGAACGCTCCGGCGTGGTCGATGTCATCGCCAATCAGGTGCTAAAGGTGGGCGAGCGCCTGCTGCTACAGCTTCTGGTCCTGGTGGGCACGGTGGTCGTGCTTTCCGGTGTGATGAATAACGTGGGGGCGCTGGCGCTACTGCTGCCGGTGGCGATGCGCCTTGCACGGGAACACAATACGTCTCCTTCACTGCTGCTAATGCCGCTGGCGTTTGGCTCGCTGCTGGGAGGGCTGACCACGCTGATTGGTACGCCGCCCAATATTATTATTTCTGCCTACCGGGGCAATATTACCGGCGAAAACTTCGGCATGTTTAGCTTCTCGCCAGTCGGTGTTGTGGTGGCTCTGGTGGGCTTGGCTTTTATTGTGCTGGTAGGCTGGCGCTTGACCCCCAAACGCAGTGGTCAGGCGGCGGCAGACGATATGTTCGATACCGCCAACTATCTAGTAGAGCTAAATGTTACTGAAGACTCCAAAGCTAATGGGCTCACCCTTCAACAATTGCGCGATGAGCTGGATGAGACCATCCCTGTCTTAGCGGTGGTGCGTGAAGATAATCGCCGGGCGGGCTACCAGTTTCACGGCGTGCTTCGTGAGGGTGACATCCTGCTGCTGGAAGCCGGCCCCGATGAGCTGAAGCTGCTGGAGGACAAAGTGGGTCTTAGCGCCATTGCCGAACCTGAAGAGCCAGAGGACGGGCAGGAGCAGCGCGAGGACGCGGAGAAGAGCGATGAACGTCAGCCGGTCGATACCGAAGGCCTACAGCTCATTGAAGCTGTTGTTCGCAATGATTCGATGATGATTAATCGCAGCGTGCGACAGCTGCGCCTTAACCATCAGTTTGGCTTGCACTTAGTGGCCGTGGCCCGTGATGGTGGCCGCCTGAAGCAGCGCCTGCGCGACATTCGTTTTCAAACCGGTGACGTGCTGCTATTGCAGGGTAGCGAAAACGAAATCGCCGATAGTTTATCGACGCTGGGTTGTTTGCCGCTGGCCAACCGCGAGCTACATTTAGGCCAGCCGCGTAAGCTGGCTATTTCGGTGGGTATTTTCGCGCTAGCGATTGTCGCGATGCTGTTTGATCTTTTGCCCGCGGCTGTTGCGATGAGCACGGCGGCGCTGGTGTCGCTGCTGATTGGCGTGCTGCCGCTAAGGGATGGCTACCAGGCTATTGATGGTCCGGTGATTGTGCTGCTTGCCGCCATGCTGCCAGTGGGCGAAGCGCTGGAGACCAGCGGCGGTGCTGATATCATTGCCGATGCGCTGCTGCGGTTTGGCGTAGAGTGGCCGATTGTCGTTTCCTTGGTAGGGCTATTTCTGCTCTCTATGCTGCTCTCTAACGTAGTCAACAATGCGGCCGCAGCTCTCCTTATGGCACCCATTGCGGCGAGCCTTGCCAACGGCTTCGATGCCTCGCTGGACCCGTTTTTGATGGTGGTAGCCGTCAGCGCCTCCTGTGCGTTTTTAACCCCGATTGGACACCAATCGAATACCCTGGTGCTGGGCCCTGGGGGCTACCGGTTTGGAGATTACTGGAAACTGGGGCTGCCGCTTTCGCTTGTGGTGATGGCCGCAGCCATTCCGGCGATTTTATGGGTGTGGCCGCTCTGACATAGCCCTAGGGTAACGGTAGCACTTGGCCTGTTCGAATGTTCGCGCTATTAGATTTCGAAAATTTTGCTAATCTATAACGCACATAGACCAATAAATATCGAACAGGCCGGGCTTATGAATCAACAGTATCGCCAGGATGCCATCGTCGAACTGGTTCGCCAGCACGGCTATATGAGTATCGAACAGCTCACCGAGCACTTCGCGGTCACGCCACAAACCATTCGTCGAGACTTGAACACTCTGGCCAACGAAGGTCGCGTGCGCCGCGTACATGGTGGTGTCGGGGTCGAGTCAAGTACGGTCAATACGGCTTACAGCACCCGCAAAACGTTGCACCTCGAAGAGAAAGAGCGCATTGCCCGCTGCTTGGCACAGCATATACCCCATCATGCCTCGCTGTTCATCAATATCGGGACCAGCAATGAAATGATCGCCCAAGCGCTACTGGAGCACCAAGGTTTGGAGATCATTACCAACAACCTCAATGTGGCGGCGATTCTGCAACATAAAGAGGACTTCACGGTGATCATCGCGGGCGGTCAAGTGCGCTCCCGTGATGGCGGGATCATCGGCGAAGCCACCATCGACTTCATCAATCAGTTCAAAGTGGATTATGGAATCATCGGGATCAGTGGCATCGACGAGGATGGCTCGCTTCTGGAGTTTGACTACCAAGAGGTACGCGTTGCCCAGGCGATCATTGCCAATTCGCGAAGGGTGTATTTAGCCGCAGACTACTCGAAATTCCACCGAAACCCAGTGGTGCGCCAAGGTAACATTTCCCAACTGGATGCGCTGTTTACCGATCGTAAGCCCCCCGAGGCGATTCAACGGCTGCTCACCCAACACGATGTGGCGCTGCACATTGCTTAGCGCCTGTCACGACAGTGCTCAGGCTTTGGCTAAGGTGGCAGAGTTTCATACTTGAGCATTCCAAGCGCCTAGAGTAGCCTCTGATGATAATAAAACGAAACAAAACAGACAAAATCGAAAGAACCTACAACAAAGTGAACGCGATATGTCCTCCTTTATTCTCGCCATCGATCAAGGCACGACCAGCTCCCGCGCGATTCTGTTTGACCGCCAAGGCCAAATAGCGGCAGTTGCCCAGCAAGAGTTTCCTCAACACTTTCCGCAAGATGGGTGGATCGAACACGACCCGGAAGATATCTGGGAATCGGTGATCGCGACCTGCCGGGAAGTACTCAGCAAAGCCCAGATAACCCCCGAGCAAGTGGATGGGGTCGGCATTACCAACCAGCGTGAGACCACGGTGGTGTGGGATCGCGCCACAGGCAAGCCGCTATACAACGCCATCGTTTGGCAAGATCGTCGCACCTCCGAGCGCTGTCAGGCGCTACGCGACGAGGGGTATACTGAGTTAGTACAGTCGAAAACTGGACTATTGATCGACCCTTACTTTTCCGCCACCAAACTAGCCTGGATTCTCGATTGCGTCGAGGGCGCCCGCGAGCGTGCTGCCCGGGGCGAGCTGGCGTTCGGCACCGTCGATAGCTTTTTGATGTGGCGTTTGACCGATGGTAAACGTCACGTGACCGATGCCACCAATGCCTCGCGCACGGCGCTGTTCAACATTCATGACCAAACTTGGGACGAGGAGCTGCTGGCGCTATTTGATGTGCCCGCCAATATGCTCCCCGAGGTGAACGATTCCAGCGATGATTTTGGCACGGTCGAGGCCCACTGGCTGGGCGCGCCGCTGCCGATTGCAGGCGTCGCGGGTGATCAACAGGCGGCGCTGGTCGGGCAGGCGTGCTTTAAACCCGGTATGGGTAAAAGCACTTACGGCACCGGCTGTTTCATGATCGTGAATACCGGGGAAACGGCCTCGGTATCGCGTAATCGCCTGCTGACCACCATTGGCTACCGTATCAACGGCAAACCTACTTACGCCATGGAGGGGAGTATTTTCGTAGCAGGCGCCACGGTGCAGTGGCTACGAGATGGTCTGAATCTGTTTGCCGATGCTTCTGAAACCGAAGCGCTGGCCCAGAAAACCCGCAGCGGCCACAGCGTTTATTTGGTGCCAGCCTTTACCGGGCTAGGCGCGCCCCACTGGGACCCTAAGGCCCGTGGCGCTATTTTTGGCCTGACGCGTGACACTGGCATCGCCGAAATCGTTGCGGCGGGGCTGCAGGCGGTGTGTTACCAAACCCGCGACCTGCAGCACTGTATGAACGATGATATGGAGGCTGCGCCGGGCAACCTGCGTGTGGATGGCGGTATGGTGAAGAACAGCTGGGTCATGCAGTTTTTGGCCGATATGCTCAATGTCCAAGTTGACCGTCCGACCATTTTGGAAACGACGGCCCTTGGGGCGGCTTACTTGGCAGGGTTACGTCTTGGCTGGTACGACACGCTAGAGGAGATCGAGCAGCTCTGGCGTTGCGAGCGCAGCTTTACGCCGACCATGGAAGAGGAGACCCGTGAAAAGCTCTACCAGGGCTGGTTGGATGCGGTATCCCGTGTGCGCTCTACGTAAACAACGCCGCCGCGAAGCGCCATAGAAGCGCCATAAAAGATGCCGCTGTCGCACAGCGGCGTTTTTTTATGGCGTTTTTTTAACGAAGCCATCGTCCTTGGTCGTATAGAGAAATCGTTATTTAGGAGTAAACTGCATTCGTTTTTAATGAGCAGGCGTTTTTTATCTTTTAAAGACGTGTTAGTTCTTCTCTATTGATTTTTCCCTACCCTTTTAAAACAGTCGTTTAACTCTCTTCTTGAAAGTCTACGTCATCGATAGCGCTTCTATGGGTGTTATGTAGTCAAACTACAACCCAGCCTGCTGCCAATGATGCATTGTGAGCATGGCAGCCGTGAACCATAGTGAAGTCATGGATCAGGGCGGTGTTTTGTTATCCCGATACGTCGCACTTATCCTTGCTACATACCGAGGCGCTGCCGTATTACCAGGGCGCTTAAGGCGAAGGTCTTGTAACGCTTGTGACCGTTTCGCAGTTACCGAACTGGGCACTTACCCGGCCCAGCATGAGTAGCAATGTCACCATTCGTCGTTAATTAAGATGGCTGCTCGATTATTCATACGAAGTATCAAACAATAACGAGCAGCGGCTGACCATACCATGAGGGACTAACCATGAACTGCATCGAATTGAGCCAACAAGCCGACCGTATCGCTAGCTCTTTCAGCAAGCAAGATTTAGCCAAGCTAGTATTGGCGTTGAAGAGCAATCGTGAGTCGCTCCAACATGCCGTCGAAGTTATCGACACCATTGATAGTCGTTCAGGCTGTACGCTGGAAGAAGCATGGGATGAGGTATTAGCGGGCGATTCTCAACTGCTCGTCGAACACGAAGAGTGATGCCTTAACACACTTGCTCACGATATTAATACCCCCTGCTATTGAGTTAGCAGGGGGATTTTTATGTGAGCAAGAGTGACGGTTTAAAATGCTCGCTTCTGTTTAAGAGAGCGTTTCAACCGACGGCCGAGACGTATCACGATTCTCTTTGAAGTAGGTGGTAAATCGTTCTTCTGCTTCTTCGCCAAAGAGGACCCGACAGGCCTCTTTTAGGCCTGGTGACTGGCGCAGCTGCTCATGGTGAACGACCAGCGACACCTTGGCGCGGCGGCGTAAGAAGTCTTCCAACTGCGTGATCATCTCATGGTCACGTGCGTGCTCGAGTTCACAGCGGATGTACTCGGTGCCTTCGATCAAAATATCGGCTTCAGAAGGGTCTTGGCGAATTTTCTCAAGCATGGGAATCGCTTGTTCTGCATAACGTCGCCATAGTCTTGAGGAGAGCGGCTCTGAAGAGGTAGCCGCCGTCATGGCATCTAGGTTCATGCGCTTGGCTTGATCCATAAACTGCTGCTTCACCGGCTCGGGCGGCTCGCCATACCAGTGAAAGTTAGGATCGCTGAGCGCCACGCCAAGCGCTTTTACCTCCTCGGCAATTTCATCGCCCACGTTGAGGCAATCAGTGAGCTTGCCGCCAAAGATACTGATATGGGCACTCTCTGGATTGGTATCGATGACATGCTTGCGCGATAGCTGCAGGAAGTCGCGGTCGCTGCCCTGGTCAGCCTTGATGGCGAGAGGGCGTACCCCGCAGCGCGTCGATATGATGTCGGCTTGGGTGAGTGGTTTGTCGAGCGTCAGGCGCTTGTTGATGTTCTCCAAAACGAACGCGATATCGTCGGCGGTGACGTCGACCTCGGGGTGCTCCATATGAGTGTCGGTGGTGCCGATACAGGTGCGGTTGCCCATCGGAATGACGAAGAAGAGCCGCCCATCATCGGCAAAGAACGCCAGCACCCGCTTGGTGTCGGTTAACTGCGGCACAATCAAGTGAATGCCTTTCGAGTAGAGGTGCTGGTGGGACGTTTTTTGCCCCGTCAGGGCATTGTGCTGGTCGACCCAGGGGCCAGCGGCGTTGATCAACACTTTGGAACGAATATTGAAGATACTGCCATCCATTACGTTGCGGGCTTTGGTCACCCAGGTATCGCCTTCGCGTTCGGCCCCCAACGATTCGACGTAGTTGGCCGCCACGGCACCGTAGTTAAGGGCATGGCGTACGAAGTTGAACACGAAGCGAGCGTCGTTATCATGCAGGTAAGCATCTGAGTACTCGAACCCGCCAACGGCACCGTTGATATCAATAATCGGTTCTTCTTGCTTGATCTTTTTAGGCGAGAGCAAGCGCGGTAACTTGGTGAAGCCGTTGCCCATCAGCCAATAAAGCCAGGTGCCCGCCCACAAATAGCGCGGAGAGTGGCGGAAACCTTTGGTAATCGTGGTAAGGAAACGAATTTCTTGAACGGTAGACGGGTAGCTTTTGATTAAGTGGTTGCGGCTTTTGCAGAGCTTACGTACCAGCGCAAAGTCTTTGCTTTCCATGTATTTGATGCCGCCCCAAACCAGGTTCGAGGAGTGCATGCTGGTACTGCCGGCAAAGTCGCCACGGTCGATTAGGGCTACTTTAGCACCTTTGCCCGCAAGAGCAGCGGCGGTTGCTGCACCATTGATGCCGCCACCGATAATCAGTGCGTCAAAGTCATCAGTGTGCAATTTCTCGACATTACGGTTACGCAGTTTCATAGCGGTTCCAATTAATTAAGAAAAAGCCCCGTGTCGGTTGCGGTCTCAACGAGTGGAGAGGGCAACAATGCCCGCCGCTGATGACACCACGGAAAAGGGGCGGGCTGGCGCCCGCCCTATAGGTCTTAGCGGGTGCCGGCCGCCATCCATGCTTCCATCATTTCATCGTAAGGAACGGTGGTGCCTTGCGGCATCTCGTTATCCAGCTTCGCTTTGGGGGCGCCTTCCTGGTCAAGCCAGTACTGCGGGTCGCGTTCTTCGTTCAGCACCGGGGCATAGCTGTCGAAGACGTTGGCCCGTGCCAAGCGGTTCATGGTGTTGTCCATGTCGGCGGCGAGCTTGTCGAGGCCTTCTTGGGGCGTGACTTCACCACTCATCACCGGTGCCAGGTTCTGCCACCACAGCGGTGCCATGCGTGGGTAGTCCGGTACGTTGGTGCCGGTAGGCGTCCAGTTAGACTCGTTGGGGCTGCGGTAGAACTCCACCAGGCCGCCCAGTCGGGGTGCCATTTCGGTCATCTGCTCGGAGAAGATATCCGACTCGCGAATTGGCGTTAGGCCCGCCATCAGTTTTTCCAGCGAGGTGGTTTTCGCCACGGTGAACTGGGCAAACAGCCAAGCGGCCGTGCGGCGATCTTCAGGCGTAGAATCGAAGAAGGTCCAGGCACCTACGTCCTGATAACCCACCTTCATGCCCTCTTCCCAGTAGGGGCCAGTGGGAGAGGGTGCCATGCGCCACAGCGGGTTACCTTCGTCGTCGGTGACGGCAACAGACGGGTCGGTCATGTCAGCGGTGAAGGCGGTGTACCAGAAGATCTGCTGAGCGATATGGCCCTGGGCGGGCACGGGGCCAGCTTCACCAAAGGTCATGCCCTGGGCTTCGGGCGGTGCGAAATCACGCAGCCAATCCACGGCTTTCTGCATGGCGAAGACGGAAGCAGGTGAGTTGGTCGCGCCACCGCGGCTTACGCTTGCGCCGACCGGCTGGCTCTCTTCGTTGACACGAATACCCCAGTCATCCACCGGGTTACCGGACGGTACGCCGGGGCTGCCCATACCTGCCATGGAGAGCCAGGAGTCGTGGAAGCGCCAACCCAAAGAGGGGTCGCGGCGGCCGTAGTCCATGTGACCGTAGACCTTAGTACCGTCGATCTCACCGACATGCTCGGTAAAGAATTCGGCGATATCTTCATAAGCGGTCCAGTTGGTGGGCACGCCTAAATCGTAGCCGTAAATGTCACGGAACTGCTCTTGCAAGTCTTCACGCTGGAACCAGTCATAGCGGAACCAGTACAGGTTGGCGAACTGCTGGGTGGGCAGTTGATAGAGACTGCCATCCGGGCCGGTGCCGTACTGCAGGCCGATGAAATCGTCCAGGTCCAGCGTCGGCAGGGTATAGTCTGCCCACTCGTTCTCCATGGCTTGGGTTAGGTTGATGGTGGTGCCGTAGCGAATATGCGTGCCGATGGAGTCGGTGTCGTTGACGAAGCCGTCGTAGATGCTGTTGCCCGACTGCATCTGGTTCTGCATGGTGTCGACCACGTCACCTTCGCCGATGATGTTATGGGTCAGGTTGATGCCGGTCAGCTCGCTAAACGCGGGAGCGAGCACTTCGCTTTCATACACGTGCGTGGTCAGGCCTTCGGCTACGGTCTGTATATCCATACCGCGGAAGGGTTCGGCAGCCTTGGCGAACCACAGTAGCTCTTCGATCTGCTCTTCACGGCTGAGCGTCGAGTCTTGGAAGTGCTCGTCCACCAAACGCTCGGCGATTGCCCGTGCGTCGTGGTCGTCTGCCATTAGGCTCCCCGAGGCGAGCATTAGGCTAGCGGCGAGGGTAGTGAGTTTGAACTTATTATTACGCATGTTGACCTCGTTTTGTTGTGCTCTTCCTTGATGACGTGAGCGTCCTTGATACCGCCGTACATCCGCTGAGAAAGCCGTCGGCCTAGCCCCAGCGCATCAACACCAGCAGCCATACCGCTGATAGTGCCAGCGCTATCCAAATGGATAGCGTTGTGAAGCCAATCACCCCCAGGTGAATAAACGCGGCGGAGAGCAGGCCGATGAACAGCCGGTCGCCGCGGGTGGTGCTAATGGGTAGAAACCCCTTGCGTTCGACGGTGGGGGATAAGATCTCCCACAGCGTCATCCCTGCTAGCATCGCTGCAATGGATGAAAAGAAAATGGCAGTCGGTGTTGTCCATACCATCCAAGACATAACGGTGCTCCTTAGGTGCGGCCCAGGGCAAAGCCCTTGGCGATATGGTTGCGAACGAAGTACACCACCAAAATGCCCGGCACGATGGTGAGTACACCAGCGGCGGCAAGCGTGCCCCAGTCAATGCCCGATGCGGTGGAGGTCCGCGTCATGATCATGCCGATCGGTTGAGCGTCGGTGGCGGTCAGCGTGCGTGCCAGCAGCAGCTCTACCCACGAGAACATGAACAGGAAGAACAGCGTGACGCCGATACCGGAGCGGATCATAGGAATGAAAATCTTGATAAAGAAGCGCGGAAAGCTATAGCCGTCGATATAGGCTGTCTCATCAATCTCTTTTGGCACGCTGCTCATGAAACCTTCGAGAATCCAGATGGCCAGCGGAATATTGAACAAACAGTGGGCCAGGGCCACGGCGATATGGGTATCGAACAAACCTACCGAGTAGTAGAGCTGGAAGTAGGGCAGCAGAAACACCGCAGGCGGTGCCATCAAGTTGGTGAGCAGCCAGAAGAACAGGTGCTTATCGCCAATAAAGCGGTAGCGGCTGAAGGCATAGGCGGCAGGCAGCGCCACGCAAATCGTGATTAGCATGTTGAGCGCTACATACAGCATTGAATTCACATAGCCCATGTACCAGCTGGAGTTAGTGAAAATGCCGATGTAGTTATCAAACGTCAGGTTTTTGGGCCATAGCGTCATGGAGCCCAAAATCTCGCTGTTGGTCTGCAGCGACATATTAATCAGCCAATAAATTGGCAGGATCATCAGGAACAGGTACAGCCCCAGCAGAAACCGCGCGCGAAAGCGGCTGCGCGCATTGCGTTTACGCCGCTGTGCCGGGGTGGTTCTGCTAAATATGGTGTTGTACTTCTCGCCCTGCTGGGCGTTATCTAAGCGGTACATATCATGCTCCCCCGTGCGGGTTCTTATCTTTTTGCATGTGCATGATGGTGGTGTAGAACACCCAGCTCACGAGCAAAATAACCAGGAAGTAGATGATCGAGAACGCGGCAGAGGGCCCCAGATCCTGCTGGCCGATAGCCATAGTCGCGAGTGACTGGCTCAGGAAGGTGGTGGAGCTACCCGGGCCGCCGCCAGTTAGTACGAAGGGCTCGGCGTAGATCATGAATGAGTGCATAAAGCGCAGCAGCACCGCAATGACCAGAACGTTGGTGAGTTTGGGCAGTTGGATGTAGCGGAAGATCGCCCACTTGGAGGCACGATCGATACGCGCGGCTTGGTAGTAAGCCTCGGGAATCGAACGCAGGCCGCTGTAGCAGAGCATCGCCACCAGTGGGGTCCAGTGCCACACGTCCATCAAAATGATCGTCGCCCAGGCATCCCCCGCATTGCGGGTAATGTTGTAGTTGATGCCCAACTCCCGCAGACCGTAACCCATGAGGCCAATATCGCCACGGGTGAAGATCTGCCAAATGCTGCCCACCACGTTCCAAGGGATCAGAAGCGGCAGGGTAATCAAGATCAGTACGGCAGAGGCCTGCCAGCCGCGCTTAGGCATAATCAGGGCAATGCCAATGCCGAGCGGCACCTGGATGGCCAAAATGGTCAGAGAAAAAAGAATCTGACGCACGAAGGCGTCGCGAAGCGCCGAGTCGTTCAAGATGCTATGAAACCACTCGGTACCGGTGAAGAAGCGCGCATTAGGGCCCAGCACGTCCTGAACCGAGTAGTTGACCACGGTCATCAAGGGGATGATGGCCGAAAAAGCCACCAGTACCAGCATGGGAAGGACCAGCAGCCATGCGCGGTTATTGAGTACTTTATTATTCATGGCCGATCTCCACTAGGTATTCATCGACGTAGAGCGCGATGTGCTGATCGGAAAACACTGCATGAGCAGCGTCACCTACCGGCGCGTGACCTTCAGGCAGGCGCGCTTTGAACAACTGGCCGTTCAAGGTAAAGCTCAGCAGCGAGTAGGTCCCCAAGTCCTGCAGGTTAACCACTTCAACCGGTACGCTGTTTGGCTCCGGCGAGTTGCTGACCGTAATGAACTCCGGGCGAATGCCAAGCTTGATATTGCTGGAGCCTGCGGCGGCCACGCTGCGGCTAACGGCCTCATTCACGGGTAGCGGCAGCTCGCCAAACATTACTTTGCCCGCTTGGTGAGACACGCTCATAAAGTTCATGCCCGGGCTGCCAATGAAGTACCCCACGAAGGTATGCGCCGGTTTTTCGAACAGTTCACGAGGCGTGCCGAACTGCACCACCTGACCGTCGTACATCACCGCAATTTTGTCAGCGAAAGTAGACGCCTCAAGCTGGTCATGGGTGACGTAGATCATGGTGATATTGAAGCGCTCATGGATCTCTTTGAGCTTACGGCGCAGCTTCCACTTGAGCTGCGGGTCGATCACCGTGAGGGGTTCGTCAAATAGGATGGCAGAGACGTCGTCACGCACTAGCCCGCGGCCCATGGAGACTTTCTGCTTCTCATCGGCGGTGAGGTTTTTGGCTTTCCGGGAGAGGAGCGGCGTGAGGTCGAGGATATCGGCAATTTCCCGAACTTTCGGGTCGACCTTGTACTCGGGGGTGTTCATGTTGCGCAGCGGGAAAGCCAGGTTGTCGTACACCGTCATGGTGTCGTAGATCACCGGGAACTGGAACACCTGGGCGATGTTGCGCTCCTCCGGCGGCAGCTCGTTCACACGGTGACCATCGAACAGTACGTCACCTTCGGAGGGTTCCAGCAGGCCAGAAATAATGTTTAGCAGGGTTGATTTACCGCAGCCCGACGGGCCCAGCAGTGCATAAGCACCGCCCTGGTGCCACACGTGATCCATCTGGCGAATCGCGTAGTCGCTATGGCTGCTAGGGCTTTTGCTATAGCTGTGCGCCAAGCCTTTTAAAGTAATCTCAGCCATGAGCAACGCTCCCTTGAGCAGAAGAGGGGATGTGCACGGTGCTGCCCTGTTTATCGAAGGCGTAGAGCTGATGCGTTGGGAAGTACACGTTGATCGCATCGTTGACGTGAAACTCGTGAATTCCCGCTAAATGCAGCACCAGAGGGAAGCGCTCATGGCGCACGTGTAAGAACGTTTCAGAACCGCTTATCTCGGCGACGTCGACCCTGACTGGCAGCTCGAGATCGTCGACTGACTGGGGTTTGAGGGTGATATGAGAGGCGCGTACGCCAAAGTCGTAATCGCCCGGGGTGAGCCGCTGAAGGCCGGGGTCGCAGGGGAAGTGCAGCGACTGGTCGAAAGTGATTTCCGTTGCGGTCAGCTTTCCGGGCACGATATTAATCGGCGGTTCGGAGAACATCTCGGCGCTATGACGACCGTTGGGCTCACGGTATACCTGTTCGGTGGGGCCGTACTGCAGTAGCTTGCCTTCATGCAGTACCGCCGTATTGCCGCCTAATGCCAGCGCTTCGTTGGGCTCTGTAGTGGCGTAAACGGCAATACAGTTGCGCGCTTTGAAGAGTTCGCGCAGCTCGTCACGCAGCTCTTCGCGCAGTTTGTAGTCCAGGTTGACCAGCGGCTCGTCGAACAAAATCAGATCGGCATCTTTGACGAGTGCCCGTCCCATGGCCGTGCGCTGTTGCTGCCCCCCTGAGAGCTCTTGGGGGTAGCGGTCGAGCAGATGTTCGATATGCAGCATTTCAGCAATACTGCCGACACGCCGATCAATTTCCTGTTGAGGCGTTTTGGCTAGTTTCAGCGGTGAAGCAATATTGTCGCGTACCGTCAGGCTGGGGTAATTGATGAACTGTTGGTAGACCATCGACACGTTGCGTTTGCGAACCGAAACGCCGGTGACATCTTTGCCGTCCATGAAGATACGCCCGCGGGTGGGCTGCTCTAAGCCTGCCATTAGACGCATGAGCGTGGTTTTGCCCGCCAACGTGCGTCCGAGCAACACGTTAAAGGAACCGGGTTCCAGTTCGAGGTTAACCCCACTGATATGGGTCTGACCCCCGACGACGTGGTCGATATTTTGCAAATGTAAGGACATGCCGATCTCGCTAGCGTCGTTGTTATTGATAGGTGGTATCGATAAATGTGTAGTGCGCTATCGCGAGGGAGGGTGGCTGGCCGTACTTATTTGCCGATTATTGTGTGGCAACCAACCCATGCGATATTTTCATTAACGAAAGGCTAGTTGATCATTTGCGAACTTGCAACGCTTTTGATGGCCGTTTGTATTCGCTTTTAGGCGTAGAAGAACTCAAAAATAGAGTTTTCAGGGTGAGTAAGAAGCTCGGTTTGCTCAGTCTCCACTACGCCCTATGGCTATAATGTTCGTTTGATTCGTTTTAGAACATGCGGGTGGCATAAAAAACCGGCCCTTGGTGGGCCGGTTGGTCGAGGGCTAAAAGCCATTTACTTAACGCTGGTCTCTGCCTGCGGCGATGCTTTGGCAGGTGCTGCGTTATGGTCGATCAGTGTCGACTTGTCGTTGGCAAACGCGTCGTAAGCAAAGTCATCGACGGTCAGCATTTCCAGCACTTCAGCTTCAAATGTGCGCATGAAGGCGGCGTCTTCTTCGTTAATTAAGCCTTTTTCCAGAGCGGCTTCTACCCGTGCTTCGGGGTGAAGTGCCGTTTGCGGCAGCTCACCTTTGGCGTAGGCTTTGTTTACCGTGCGGTAAATAGCCTCCGCGCGGTCGTACTCTTTCAGCAGAGCGTTGTAGCGTGCCAACGGGTTAGATTCTGTACCGTCGTCTTTGTCCCAGGTGTTGGTTAGCAGCTTGCTGCGTAGCGCGCTTTGGGTAGAGACACGCCGTGCGATATCGCGGGCTAAGTCATCATGTGGCTTATTCCAGCGACGGCCTGTAGGCATGACCACGACGTTGAGTACTTTACCCAGCGCACGGTTTGGCAGGTTGTCAAAAATCTCAACAAAGGCCTGCTCTGCGCGGTTAAGCAGGAACTGCATGCTGTAATGCAGTAGGCCTTCTTCGCCTTCTACTTTATTGCCGTTATGCCACTGCTTAAGCACCATAGAAGCAAGGTAGAGGTTGGAAAGGATATCGCCCAGGCGGGCGGAAAGCATTTCGCGTTTTTTCAGCTCAGAGCCGAGGCTGGCCATGGCGGCATCTGCACACAGGCCGAAGCCGGCAGAGAGGCGCGCGATATCCTGGGCGTAACCAGCGGCCGGACCGCTGAACGGCACGCTGGGCTTGCCGAGACCGAAGCCCAGCGTGAAGGCACGGGCCGCGTTGCCGAAAATCAGGCCCGCATGACCAAAGAACGCCTTATCGAAGGCTTTCACATCGTTGGCATCTTTGGCAGCCAGCTCTTCCAGCACATAAGGGTGGCAGCGAATAGCGCCCTGACCAAAGATCATCAGGTTGCGGGTCATAATGTTCGCGCCTTCTACGGTAATGGCTACCGGGTTCGCGCTATAGCCGATACCCAAGTAGTTGCGCGGGCCAAGCGTCACTGCTTTACCGCCGTGCACGTCCATTGCATCGCTAAGCAGCACGCGCTGAAATTCGGTCAGCTGGCTTTTCAGGATGGCAGAGGGTACCGCTGGCTTTTCGCCATGGTCGATCAGGTTAGCGGTTTGGTACACCGTGGCTGCCGAAATGTAGGCCAATGACGCCATACGTGCCAGGGGCTCTTGCACGCCTTCCATCTCTGCGACCGGTACGTTGAACTGACGACGCACGCGGGTAAAGCCGCCGCTCCAGCCCAGCGCGTAACGCGCGGTGCCGGTGGCACCAGAAGGCAGCGTGATGCAGCGGCCAATCGAGAGGCACTCCACCAGCATACGCCAGCCTTGGCCAATCATATCCGGGCCACCGATAATGGTGTCCAGCGGTACGAACACATCTTTACCCTTAATCGGGCCGTTCATAAACGGGCTGCCAATCGGGTGGTGGCGACGGCCAATGTCCATACCCTGGGTATCGCGGGGGATCAGCGCCAGGGTAATGCCGCGGTCTTCTTCTTCGCCCAGCAGGTTTTCCGGGTCGAAGAGGCGGAATGCCAGGCCAACCACGGTGGCAATGGGCGCCAGGGTGATCCAGCGCTTCTCAAAGTTCAGGCGCACGCCCACGACTTCTTCGCCATTAATGACTTGCTTACACACCACGCCGGTATCTGGAAGGGAAGTCGCATCTGAACCTGCGCGGGGGCCGGTGAGGCCGAAGCAGGGGATTTCACGACCATCGGCTAGGCGCGGCAGGTAGTGGTCTTTCTGCTCTTGGGTGCCGTACTTCAGCAGCAGTTCGCCAGGGCCGAGAGAGTTGGGCACGCCTACAGTCACCATCAGGGTTTCGTTGGCGGAGAGCTTCTGCAGCACCATGGATTGCGCCTTGGCAGAGAAGCCCAAACCGCCGTACTCCTTCGGAATAATCATGCCGAAGAAGCCTTCTTTTTTCAGGTAGTCCCATAGCTCTTGGGGCAGGTCGGCACGCTCACGGGCGATATCCCAGGCGTTGCACATGCCAGCGGCTTTTGAGCACTGGTTGTCTAAAAACGCCTGCTCTTCGTCACTTAGGCCATCGTCTTTGAAGTCGAGCAGCGATTGCCACTGGGGCTTACCTGAAAAAAGCTCGCCATCCCAGGAAACGCTACCCGCTTCCAGCGCGGTACGCTCGGTCGCCGATACTTTCGGCGCTACTTTTTTGAAAGTGGCAAAAATACGCGGGGTTAGCCATTTACTGCGCAGTGCAGGAAGGCCCGCCACGGCTACTGCGGCGGCGGCAATGAGTAGCAACGTGCCTATGATCGGTGCGCCTAACACAACGCCAATTAAGCCCAGTACGCCTAGTAGGGCAAGGGCAGCGGTGGCACCTGCCTCGCGACGCATCACCACGAGCAAGCCGGCAACGGCGAGCACGATGAGGAGTAAGGTGAGCATGGGGGAATCTCCGTGGGTGGTTATCAAAGAACGTATTTAAACGTATGTTTGAATATTCGCAGAGTCATTGCGCCTTGTGCAAGCATTTCACCGTTATACGTTCGCTTTATATCTTCAATGTAGCGCAGTTAGGGCAAAAAAAACGCCATGGTGAGGCACCATGGCGTTTTGACGCAGCGGGTTGGCGTACCCGTGTTGATATCGGCTTATGATACCTGCTTGGCAGGCGCGCCGTTGGCGACGTAGTAATCTACGCTGGCACGGGGCAGGGGCTCGCGACCGCGAATACGGTCGGCGATTTTTTCGGCCAGCATGATGGTGGGAGCATTCAGGTTGCCGGTTGGAATGACCGGAAATAGTGATGCATCCACCACGCGCAGTCCTTCGAGCCCATGTACCCGGCCTTGGGCATCGGTCACCGCCATGTCACCTTCGCCCATACGGCAGCTGCCGCAGGGGTGATAAGCAGTTTCGGCGTGCTGCTTGACGAAATTGTCGAGCTCTTCATCGCTCTGCACGTCCGGGCCGGGGGAAATTTCCCGGCCTCGGTATCGGTCGAAGGCGGGCTGGGCGATGATCTCGCGAGTTAGGCGAATCGCGTCGCGGAACTCTTCCCAATCCTTCTCTTTGGCCATGTAATTGAACAGAATGCTCGGTGCCGCGTGGGGGTCTTTAGATGTCAGACGAATACGGCCGCGGCTTTCTGAACGCATGGAACCGACGTGTGCCTGGAAGCCATGCGCTTGAACGGCACTCTTGCCGTTATAGCTAATGGCGATAGGCAGGAAGTGGTACTGCAGGTTCGGCCACTCCTCGTCATCGCGGCTACGGATGAAGCCACAGGACTCGAACTGGTTGCTTGCGCCCACACCAGTGCCTTTGAACAGCCACTCTGCACCGATTTTTGGCTGGTTGTACCACTTCAGTGCAGGGTAGAGCGAAATAGGCTCTTTGCACTCGTACTGAATGTACATCTCCAGATGGTCTTGCAGGTTTTCGCCGACGCCGGGCAGTTCATGTACGACAGGAATGCCCAGCTCTTTCAGCCACTCTGGGTTACCTACGCCAGAGCGCTGGAGAATTTGCGGGGAGGCAATCGCACCACCGCACAGCAGCACTTCGCGACGCGCGCGAGCCTGCTTGGGCTGGCCTTTCTGCTCGTAGCGGACGCCGACGGCGCGCTTACCCTCGAATTCGATCACGTCGGTGACGGCGCGGGTTTCGATGGTCAGGTTACTGCGCTGTTTGGCCGTGTCCAGGTAGCCACGAGCGGTGGAGGCGCGGCGACCTTTCGGCGTTACGAAGCGGTCCATCGGGCCGAAGCCCTCTTGTTGGTAGCCGTTGACGTCCTCGGTTTCTGGGTAACCGGCTTGCTTGCCCGCCTCTATAAAAGTGCGGTAAAGCGGGTTATTGCCCGCTTTGGGAGTGGTCACGCTGACGGGCCCGTCGCCACCGTGGTAGTCGTTCGGGCCGATATCGCGGGTTTCGCTCTTTTTGAAGTAGGGCAGACAGCTTAAATAATCCCACTCCTCCAAACCGGGCTGTTTGGCCCAGTGGTCGTAATCAAGCGCGTTGCCGCGGATGTAGCACATACCGTTGATCAGCGAGGAGCCGCCTAGGCCTTTGCCACGCCCGCACTCCATACGGCGATTGTCCATATGAGGTTCGGGGTCGGTTTCGAACGCCCAGTTATAACGCTTGCCCTGTAGTGGGTAAGCCAACGCTGCGGGCATTTGGGTGCGAAAATCGAAACGGTAGTCAGGGCCACCGGCTTCCAACAGCAGCACGCTGACATCGCTGTCTTCGGTCAGGCGCGTGGCCAGCACGTTACCTGCTGAACCGGCACCGATGATAATGTAATCAAACTCAGTTGCTTGAGACATAGCGGTTCTCTCATCCAGAAAGGGGAGTTCGGTGTACGAAAGCTGGGCTCAGCCTTTAAAACACCGACTCGAACGGCCCCATCTCGATCTGTACGGACTTGGTCTGGGTGTAGTGATTGAGCGTCTCGACGCCGTTCTCGCGACCAATGCCCGACTCCTTGTAACCGCCTACCGGCATCTCCGACGGCGACTCTCCCCAGGTGTTGATCCAGCAGATGCCGGCTTCCAGCTGGTGAATCACACGGTGCGCGCGGTTCAGGCTTTCGCTGAAGACGCCGGCGGCTAGGCCGTACTTGGTGTTGTTGGCGCGGCGGATGACTTCCTCTTCGTCGTCGAAGGCGAGTACTGACATTACCGGGCCAAAGATCTCCTCTTTGACGACACGCATCTCGTCGGTGCAGTCAGTGAATACCGTGGGGGCCGCCCAGGCGCCTTTGGCCCATTCGCCGCTGTTCCACGCGTCGCCACCGGCCAGCACGCGTGCGCCTTGCTCTTTGCCGAGCGCGATGTAGGAGAGCACTTTTTCCTGATGCTCGAAGCTGACAAGCGGACCGAAATTGACGCTCGGATCCATCGGGTCGCCTGCTTTGATGCGTGCCACGCGCTCTACTAGCTTGGCTTCGAACGCCTCTTTGACGCTGCGCTCAACGAACACGCGAGTGCCGTTGGTGCAGATTTGGCCGCTGGAGTAGAAGTTCGCCATCATGGCGGCATCGGCTGTGCGCTCGAGGTCGGCATCCGCGAAGACAATTAGCGGAGATTTGCCGCCGAGTTCCATTGTCACGTCTTTCAGCGTGGAACCACCGGCAGCGGCCATGACTTTTTTGCCTGTGCCCACTTCACCGGTAAACGAGACTTTGGCAATGCCTTCGTGCTCGGTCAGCATGGCGCCGACGCGACCATCGCCCTGTACCACGTTAAATACACCGTCGGGCAAGCCTGCTTCAGTGAAGATTTCGGCAAGCTTAAGCGCCGTTAGCGGTGTGACTTCACTGGGCTTGAACACGATGGCGTTGCCAGCGGCGAGTGCCGGAGCCGCTTTCCAGCAGGCGATTTGAATCGGGTAGTTCCAGGCGCCAATCGCACCAATGACACCCAGCGGCTCGCGGCGGGTGTAAACAAACGAGCTATCGCGCAGGGGAATTTGGCTGCCCTCAATCGCCGGGGCAAGGCCTGCGTAGTACTCTAGAGCATCGGCACCGGTCACGATATCGACGCTGGCGGTTTCGCTGATCGGCTTGCCGGTATTGCGGGTTTCCAGCTCGGCAAGCTCGTCATTACGCTCGCGAAGAAGTGCTACGGCACGTAGCAGGATGCGTGAGCGCTCCATGCCGGTCATGGCGGCCCATTCACGCTGGCCACGCTGTGCTGCCTGAACGGCGCTATCGACATCGGCTTGGCTTGCCTGACCAATCGTGGCCAGCAGACTGCCATCATAAGGATTGGTAACGGTAAATGTTTCGCCGGAGGTGGCATCAACCGGGCGACCACCAATATAGAGGGGTTGTGCGCTTTGAGCGGTCATGTTGATCTCCTTATTTAAAATCGGCAGTGGATGCGTCTTGATAGCATCCGTAATGAGTCAGTAACTGGTCGAGATAGGTGTGCGCAAGATAGCGCGCTTCTGCGGCATCCAGGCCTTCAGGCGTTAACGCACCGCGCAGCCATAAACCATCGATCATGGCGGCTAGGCCACGAGCGGCGTTGCGGGCATCCGCTTTGGGCATGACACGTTGAAATTGATGACATAGGTTGGCGTAAAGACGACGGTCGTTCACATACTGAAGCCGCTGAAGTACGGGCTTGTGCATGCTGCTGGCCCAGAAGGCTAACCACGTCTTAGCGGCGGGTCCGGTGACCTGGGTGCGATCAAAGTTGCCTTCAATAATGGCGCCAATGTGCGCACGCGGTGAATCGTCTTCTAAGGCATGGCGCCGCGCGGCGACGGCATCGCTTAAGTCCGTCAAAATTTGTCGCATCGTGGCTTCGAGCAGGCCATCTTTACCGCCAAAGTAGTGGCTGATAATGCCTGCGGAAACCCCCGCGTGACGGGCGATGCGCATGACCGTCGCTTCGGCAAGGCCAACCTCATCAATGGCCGCCATCGTAGCCTTGATTAACTGCTGGCGGCGTATTGGTTCCATTCCCACCTTAGGCACAGCTATCTCCTAATGACGTTGAATGCCCATTGGCTCCTCACCTTGAAAAGCAGGAGTAGGCATGGTTACCTGAGTATGATGGCATTTTTTTATTGAACGTTCAATCAACAAAAGTATGCCTGATCGCTTCTCACCTCTGCATCTGTTGTTTGCAGAGCGTGTGTCAATAAAACAGATCATGAGGGAAGAGCTTTATGAAACAAGTAACAACGCGTCGTTTGGGTACTTTATTTGTCACCGCTTTTTTACCCGTCTCGGCTTTTGCTAATGAATGCAGTAGCGTTCGTTTTGCTGAGGTGGGTTGGACTGATATTACGGCGACCACAGCGCTGGCCAGCGAAGTACTCGAAGCGCTTGGCTACGAGCCGCGTGTAGATACCGTCTCGGTTCCCATCGCTTATGCAGGTATGCGTAATAACGATTTTGATGTGTTTTTGGGTAACTGGATGCCGTCGATGGCCTCTATCAGTGACCCCTATATTGAGCGTGGAGAAGTGGAGCGCTTAGTCGCCAACCTTGAAGACGCTAAATATACCTTGGCGGTGCCTCAGTATGTGTATGACGCTGGCGTGACTTCTGTTAACGATTTAGCCGAGCACGCAGAGCAGTTTGAGCAGCGCATTCACGGTATTGAAGCAGGGAACGACGGTAACGAACTCATCCAGCAGATGATTGATGATGACGCCTATGGGCTAGGTGACTGGCAAGTAATCGACTCCAGCGAGGCGGGCATGCTGGCCGAGTTGAGCGCTCGGGTTCCCAATGAAAAGTGGATGGTTTTCCTGGGTTGGGAGCCGCACCCCATGAACACCAATTTCGAGATGGCGTACCTGTCTGATGCAGACGACTACTTTGGTCCGAATCTTGGAGGCGCGACGGTCTACACTAATACTCGCACTGGTTTCGTCGAGTCCTGCCCAAACGTCGGTGAGTTGCTGAGCAACATGACGTTCACGCTGGAGATGGAAAACCAGCTGATGAGCGCCATCATGGACGAGGGGGTCGAGCCTCGCGAAGCGGCGCGTGACTACCTGAGTGCACATCCCGATGTATTGGAGGCGTGGTTGAAAGGCGTGACGACGCGTGATGGCGGCGACGCGTTACCTGCCGTACAGTCGGCGTTGTAAGCGCGTGCGCTGAGCGTATGAAAAGGCAGGCCATTTCGGCTTGCCTTTTGCCGCTAATATAGGCATACTCTGCACCCGCTGATGTCGGAAAGGCTACGTAGCTCAGTTGGTTAGAGCACATCACTCATAATGATGGGGTCCCCTGTTCAAATCAGGGCGTAGCCACCAATCAGCGCAAGTATGCAGTTCAACAGCATACGACTATGGTGGCCCCTTAGGTCCTCCCGCAACGCTAAACTGCGAACCCCGCCAGGCCCGGAAGGGAGCAACGGTAGTGGTGGCTGCGTGTGCCGGGATGTGGCTTTTGGGGCCGCCTCCATTTCTGGTCTATTACTAATAGCCTTTGCCGTTATGCATGCTGAATACTACTTGCAAACCGGCTCCATATCCCCTCGTATACCCTCTGACTCACTGGTTTCTAGCGATCATGTTTTTTTATGATGATGGCGTTTATGAGCTGTGCCCTAATAGGAAGCTACACAAACGACATAGGTGGATACTCATTGACTGGTTTTTTCAGCTACAACTCTGATCTGATTGGCGGTGGACTGATGGTGCGCGAGAGCCGTGCCGTTGCTGATTTGCTGCTCTCTAATGCGGATGAAGGGCAGTGGCACCAGGCAATCATCATTGATAACCGCCTCCAGAAGAACCGTCCCGCTACTGCTAAACGTGCTGGGCAAGCTATTCGTAAGCGCTTAGAGAAGCTGGAGCCACCGTTTTGGCAAGCGCTGCGCGATGGCGACGACCAGCTCGCCACACAGGTGTCTTTCTGTGCGGCCATGGCACGTAACCTGCTATTGGTGGAGTTTCTTGAAAGTGTCGTCGCCGATGCTTTCTTAACCCAGGCGGAGGCGCTTCAGGCCTACCAGTGGGATGAGTTTTTAGCCGAGCGTGCCCATCGTGATGAAGCAATAGCAGGGTGGGCGGAAAGCTCCAAACGTAAAATGGGGCAGGTGGTGTATCGTATGTTGACGGAAGTCGGCGTATTGGCCTCCAGTCGCTCGCGCAAGTTACAGCCCTTGCTGCTGCGTCCAGAAGTAAAAAGCTTGCTTGAAACCTACCAGCACGTCCGCTTGAGTGCCTGTTGTCGCCAGTTGCGGTAATTTTATCCCTCTACTCTCATTGCTGACGTCAAAACGCGACTAAGTAGACCTTGCAACGCAGGTGGCAAGCGACATAGTCTTATCAAAAATAAGCCTTTTGCATTAAAAATGCCTTGCATCAAACATGCTAGACACAGGGACGCATCCGCATGTCACAGAGCAATCACTACCCACCCCCCAGCGGTTTTAGCCACCACGAGGATGATCAGCTACGGGCACGGTTGAACCAAGTCGCTGAGAAAATCACTCGGCCCGATTTTTTAGCGGGCCAGGGGCTGGGTAACGAAATTGGCTTTTGGATTTTTGATTACGCCCCTGAACATGAACTCCAGGTGCGTGCCTACCTGAATTTCCTCCCCTCATTAATGGCACGCCAGCACCCTGATATCAAAATGGCGCAGGTCAATCTGCTTGAAGTGCTTAAGGATTACCTGACCGAGCGCGGTTTTCTTGATAAAGCCATTGCCATGCAAAAAAGCAAAGGCGATGCGGCACTGCTCAAAGCGCTACGTGGGCCGCTGCACATGGACAAGTTCGCCCCGTACCTCATCCGACACTCTTTGTCGCATGAGCCTGATATCGTATTGCTCACCGGTGTTGGCAGCCTGTGGCCCATGGTGCGTGCGCACAGCTTGTTAAATGCCCTACACGGGCCACTCGGTCATAAGCCGCTGGTGTTGTTCTATCCAGGCCGTTACGACGGGCAGACGATGTCGTTGTTTAAGCGGATAGAAAGCAATAACTACTATCGTGCGTTTGCGCTTGTGCCCTAGCGCAACGGATGACGTCATTCCGTGTACTACGTTCGCTTGGTGAGTCGTGGTCTTTGAGATCGGTACCTCCTAGCTCGAAATACCCAGGGTTTACATATTTATAGGACAGATATGCACATTCAAGAGCTCTTCCTCAAACCGCTTAGCCGGTCAATCAACGGCGTGGTCAAAGCCGACCAGCGTGACCAGGAAACCATCTACCAAGAGCTGGATGAGTATGTCGTCACCAACGAGTTAGAAAAGCACTTTCGCGCTTTTTTTGAATCTTACACCACCCCTTTAGATGACCCCTCCGTCGCCAATCGCGTGGGCGTTTGGGTGAGTGGCTTCTTTGGGTCGGGTAAATCGCACTTTTTGAAAACGCTTTCTTACCTACTCGCCAACACGGAAGCGTTTGATGCCAACGGCCAGGCCAAGCGGGCCGCTGATTTTTTTGATGAGCAGAAGCTGGTAGACGGCTCTATCCGGGCTGATATCGACAAGGCCGTCCGTGAACCGGCGCATGTGGTGCTGTTCAATATCGACAGCAAGGCCAGCTCGAACGACGATGGCAACCCCATCCTGAACGTCTTCCTGCGCGTGTTTAACGAGCACCAAGGCTTTAGCTCTGATTACCCGCACATTGCTCATATGGAGCGCCACCTAGAAAAACGCGGTGTGTATGAGCGTTTTAAGCAGGCCTTTAACGAGGCCAGTGGTGTGGTGTGGGAAGAGGAGCGAGATGGCTATCAGTTCTACCAGGACGATATCGAGCAAGCGATTGGGGCGGCGCTCGATCTCTCTCCTGAAGCGGCGCATAAATGGTTTGAGGAATCTGAAACCAACTTCAGCGTCTCTGTAGAGAACTTCTGCCACTGGGTGAAAGAGTTTTTGGAGTCGCAGTCAGCAACCCAGCGCATGGTGTTCATGGTGGATGAAGTTGGCCAGTTCATTGGCAGCGACACACGCTTAATGTTGACTCTGCAAACGCTCACCGAAAACCTGGGCACGATTTGCGGTGGGCGTGCCTGGATCGTGGTCACCTCCCAGGCGGATATGGATGCCGTGCTAGGCGAAATGACCGCCTCAAAAGCCAACGATTTTTCCAAAATCGCCGGACGCTTCAAAACCCGCTTATCGCTCTCAAGCTCCAACTCTGACGAAGTGATCCGAAAGCGCCTGCTGGTGAAAACCGCCCCGGCACGCGCCGAGCTTGAAGGCGTGTTTGAGGCCAAAGGCTCCATTCTGCGTAACCAACTGACCTTTGACCGCTCTGGCCCCACGCTAAAAAACATCGAAGGCGTGGAAAGCTTTATCGCCAATTACCCCTTTGTGCCGTACCACTTCCAGTTGGTGCAAAAAGTCTTTGAAGAGATCCGCAAGGTAGGGGCGACGGGCGCTCACTTAGCCTATGGCGAGCGCTCCATGCTCGATGCGTTCCACATGGCCGCCAAAGCCGTGCAAGAGAAGACGATTGGCGCGCTGGTACCAATGCACTGCTTCTATACAGCGGTAGAGGGCTTTCTTGATACAGCGGTGAAGCGCACCATTGATCAGGCCAGCGAAAACCCCGTGTTAGAGGCGTTTGATGTCGAAACCCTACGCACGCTGTTTATGATCCGCTATGTGGATCTGGTGAAGGGTACGGTCGATAACCTGGTGACACTCTCGCTGACCCAAATCGACGATGACCGCATAGCCATTCGGGAGCAGCTGGAAGCGACCCTGGCACGACTGGAAAAAGAGAGCCTGATTACCCGCAACGGCGATGAGTACCAGTTCCTCACCAATGAAGAGCGCGACATCACCCGCAAGATCAAAGCTACCGAAGTCACCAGCAGCGACGAGAACAAAGAGCTTTCCAGCCTGATCTTCAAAGACCTGCTGCGCGATCGCACCAAGTACCGCTACCCGGTCAACAAAACCGACTACAGCATTGGCCGCTACCTGGATGGCCACACCCTGGATGGCCGCTATCAAAGCCAGCTAAGGGTGGAGGTGGTCTCACCGCTGGATGTGGAGTACGTGCAGCTAAGCGAAGCGGGCTGCATTCACAAAAGCGGCGATAACGGTGGGCAGGTGCTCATTAAGCTGCCCGATGATAAGCGCTTTACCGATGAACTACGCACCCTGCTGAAAACCGATAAGTTTATTCGCCTGAACCTATCGGCCAACGACCACAGCGTAGAGCGCATTCTGGCAGACCGTGGCCGTGAAAACCAAGAGCGCAAAAAACGCCTGCGGGTGCGCCTGGAAGAGATGCTGCTAGATGCGGACGTGTACGCGCTTGGGCAAAAGCTTGATCTCAACCGCGGCCAGATCAACACCCGTTTGGATGAGGCCTGCCGCTACCTGCTGGAAAACACCTACAACAAGCTGAGCCAGCTCACGGCGCTTAGCCCCGAGCCGATGCGCGAGCTGCAGGCCGTATTAACCGCCGATGACCTGGGCACCCAGAACCTGAACTTAGACGGCGAGGAGGGCAACCCCCAGGCCGTGAAAGAGGTGGAGCAGTACATCATCCTGCACGGTGGCGAGCCGGTGCCACTGACCCCGCTGATTGAGCGCTTTAGCAACCGACCCTTCGGCTGGCCGGAAGGCGAAACACTACTGATACTAGGCCGCCTGCATGCCGCTGGGCGCTTAACCTTCCACACCGCTGGCCCTGCGCTCAGCGGTAAAGAAGCCTTTGAGCTACTCAACAACGCCCGCCGCCGCAGTGAAGTCCGCCTCCAGAAAAAGCGCCAAACCGAAGATGCGGTGCTCAACAAAGCCCGTAACCTCACCAAAGAGCTGTTTGGCCAGCTAGGCCCCACCAGTGAAAAAGAGCTGTTTACCTATTACGTAGACCGCTTATCCCACTGGCGACGTGAGCTAGAGGCGTACAAAAGCAAAACCGACGTGGGCAACTTCCCCGGTCGCAACGCCATTGATAGCTCACTGCGGGAAGTGGAGCGTTTGCTGCGTTTAGACGATAGCTTTGATTTCTTCAAAACCGTCGCCAGCCAGCAAGACACGCTGCTCGATGTCGAAGAGGACTACCGCGATCTCAACGACTTCTTCACCAAGCAGCTGACTACCTGGCAGCAGCTAGAACAAGCGCTCAATCGGTTTGCGGTGAACCGCCTAGAGCTTGAGAAAAACACCCAGGCCCAGCAAGCGCTGGCCGAGTGTGAGCGTATTTATCGCGCTGAAGCGCCCTACGCCATGCTTAACCAGGTGGATGGCTTAGTACGTACGCTGGATGAGGTGAACAACCGCCTGGTAGAGGAAAAGCGTCAGCACGCCATTGCCCGTATCGATACGCGCATTGCCAAGGTGAGCGCTGAAATTGCCAAAAGCGGCATTGGCACCGCCGAGCTCAGCAACCGCTTGCTGCACCCGCTGCAGCAGCTTAAATCCTCGGTCAGTCAATCGGTCAGCGTCGCGCAAATCTACCAGCTGCAAACCGAAACTGCCGTCGAGTTAGAAGAAGAAAGTTTGGATGCGCTTCACAACGCCCAGGCCGACGCTGCTAAGCGGCAGCCGCCTGCGCCTGCGGGAAACACCACAACACCGGCACCCGAGAACCCCAAGCCAGCCACACAAACGGCACCACGTGATAAAACGTACGACCCGCATACCGAAACAGTACCGGCGGCGGTAAATGCTCCCAAACCCGTGGCAAGAGTGCGTGTAAGCGACGTACTTAGCCGCGTGCATAGTGGGGTGTACCTGGAAAGCCAAGCGGAAGTCGATGCGTTTATGGACGAGCTGAGAAAAGAGCTGGAAGGGTCACTTTCAGCGGGTAAACGGGTACAGGTGCGTTAGTGTTCGAACGATTTTTGTTGACACGACCAATATGCCTGTTCACTGCTGTCCCGCGTCCTAGGACGCGGGACAGCGAAGCGGAAAGAAACATGAAAAGTCAACGAGACACCTATGACCACCGCGACCATTGAGCAGCGCCTAAGCGAGCCAGAAGGCAAGCAGCTTGAGTTCAAGCGCGACCTATCATCGCCCAAGCCGCTGATGAAAACCCTGGTCGCCTTTGCCAATACGGCCGGTGGCCAGTTGATCATTGGCGTTGACGATGATGGCACCGTGCTAGGCGTGGATGATCCGCTGGATATGGAAGAGCGCTTGACCAGCATGATCGCGGATGCCATTCACCCCCGGCTACTGCCCAATATTGAACTGGTGAGTGTGGGCGAACATACCCTGGTGTGTATTGAGGTGTTTTTGAGCAGCGCACGCCCACACTTTTTCAAAGCGCTTGGCGAAGAAAGCGGTGTGCTGGTGCGGCTTGGTTCCAGCAATCGGCAGGCGGGGTTGGCCCTCATCCAGGAAATGCAGCGCCAAGCGAGCGGCACTACGTTTGATGTTCAGCCCATGCCCGAGCTGAGCCGTGATGATCTTGATCATAACGCCATACAGCAAGCCTTTCGCAGCGAACAACCACTTGATGACAATAAGCTATGCACGTTACGGCTACTGGTGCCGTACCAAGGCCGCCTAGTACCCAGCGTGGGCGGAATTTTGCTGTTTGGCCGCGAGCGCCAATGGCACTTTGAAGATGCCTGGATTCAGTGCGGGCGTTTTCGCGGTAACGATAAGGTCGAGATTTTCGACCAGACAGATATTCACGCGCCGTTATCCCAAGCGGTTGATGACATCGAGCTGTTTCTCAAAAAACATGCCTTCAAGCAGGCAGAGTTTGGCGCCATGCGTCGCCGCGATGTGTGGAGTATCCCGCTGACCATCCTGCGTGAAGCGATTATTAATGCCTTGGTACACAGCGACTACTCCCAAAGGGGCAGCCCTATACGCATTGCGTTTTTTGATGACCGTATCGAGATTGAAAGCCCAGGACTACTGATGCCCGGCATGACGATTGAAGACATGAAACGCGGCGTCTCCATGATTCGCAACCCAGTGATTGCCCGCGTGTTTCGTGAGCTTGGGCTGATAGAGCAGTGGGGCAGCGGTGTGAAGCGTATTTTCTCGGAAGCCCAAGTCCAAGGGCTGCCTGAACCGCATATTGAAGAAATTGCCAACCGCGTGCGTTTGAGTATTCGGCTGGCAACGCCGGTTTCTATCCAGCAGTCAGCTTCAGTGACCCAGGCTGAGTCAGTGCAGTCAGAGTCACGGCTAGAGTCACGGCTAGAGTCAGCGCTGGCAGCCAGAGTGCTGTTGATACTACAGCAGGAGCCGCTGGGTAAAGCTGCCATAGCGCGTGAGCTGGGTCACAAGGGCGTTTCCGGTGAGCTCAATAAACAAGTAGGCAATTTACGCCAGCAGCAGCTGATTGAAATGACGCTGCCCGCAAAGCCCAATAGCCGCCTTCAACAATACCGTTTAACGCCTAAAGGCCAGCGCTTTTTGCAAGACACTTTCAAGGATCTAACATGAACACCGCCAACATCAAAAAATACGCCCCCAAGGCCCGCGCCCGCTTTATCGACACCATGACGCGCCAGGCGGCCCGAGTGGGCATTAGCCCAGATGGCAAAGGCGGTGTGGTGATTGCCCCCCTGGCACAAAAGGGCGATGTGTTGGTGATGACCGCCCAGGATGGCCAAACCCACACCGTGCCCGCCCACCTAAAAGGCGCACGGGAAGCGCTGGCCGCGTGGGTGCAGCGCGATAGCTTTACCCAAGCGATAGAGCAGGCCGCCTATAGCTGGTTCAATCGCCTGTGCGCCGTTCGCTATATGGAGATTCACGGCTACCTAGACCACGGCCGCCGCGTGCTGAGTGGGGCAGGGGGCGAAGCCGGGCAGTTCCAGATTCTGGAGGAATGCTTAGAGGTAGATTTACCAGGGCTGGACACCGCCCGCGTGCGCGAACTCAAGCTCGACGGCACCCAGGATGAAACCCTCTACCGCGAGCTGCTGCTGGCCCAGTGCCACGCCCTGCATGAGGCCATGCCGTTCCTGTTCGAGCCGCTGGACGACGCCAGCGAACTGCTGCTGCCCAACAACCTGACCAAAACCGATTCGCTGATTCGCGAGCTGGTCGAGGCGATTCCCGAAGAGGATTGGCAAGATGTAGAAGTGATTGGCTGGCTCTACCAGTTCTACATCAGCGAGAAAAAAGACCAGGTGATCGGTAAGGTGGTGAAAAGCGAAGACATCCCCGCCGCCACCCAGCTGTTCACCCCCAACTGGATCGTTCAATATCTGGTGCAGAACTCGGTAGGCCGCCAGTGGCTGCAAACCTACCCAGGCTCGCCACTCAAAGGCCAGATGCCCTACTACATCGAGCCCGCCGAGCAGGAGCCAGAAGTACAGGCCCAGCTCGATGCCATCACCCCGGCCAGCCTCGACCCCGAAACCATCAAGGTACTCGACCCCGCCTGCGGCTCCGGCCATATTCTGGTCGAAGCCTACAACGTGCTGAAGGCGATCTACGAAGAGCGCGGCTACCGCACCCGCGACATCCCCAAGCTGATTCTGGAAAACAACCTGTTCGGCCTGGATATCGACGACCGCGCCGCCCAGCTTGCCGGCTTTGCGCTGTTGATGAAAGCCCGCGAAGACGACCGACGCATTTTAGGCAGGAATGTGCGGCTGAACGTGCTGGCCATGCAGAGCAGCCAACACCTGGATGCCAACACCCTATGGCGCGATTTAAACCTCACCGGCGACTGGCACCAGGGCCAATCCCAAAGTCTGTTTGAGAGCGAACAGCAAGACCTTTCCAGCAACGATGCCACTTACAAGCTGATGGCCGACCTGATTGAGCGCTTTCAGGATGCCAAAACTTTCGGTTCGCTGATTGAAGTGCCCAATGAATGGGAAGCACCGCTGAAAGCACTGTTGGAGGAACTAAGCGAGCTCACCAACAGCGGCGATATGATGCAAAAAGCAGCCGCCCAGCGGTTGGTGCACATTGTTAAGCAAGCTTGGGTGTTGGCGCAGCGCTATGACGCAGTGGTAGCGAACCCGCCGTATATGGGCAGCAAAGGCATGAACAAGGCGCTAAAGGATTACGCCAAAAACGCCTACCCCAACAGTAAGTCAGATCTGTTCGCTTGTATGAAAGAGCGGAGCTATGACTTGTTAGTTAGTAACGGTCTTAGTGCTATGATTATCATGGAAAGCTGGATGTTTTTATCATCATATGGCGGCTTTAGAAATAGGCTTTTAAAAGAAAAGACGATCCTTGATTTAGTGCATATGCCCTACAACGGTCGTGGAAGAACTCCCCTAGGTATTAATTTTGGAACTTCTGCCTCGATTTCACTAAATAAATATATTCCAAGGTTAAAAGGTCATTTTTCATGTTTAAGATTTTACGAAATTGATAATAATGGTGTTCCTTTAAAATTCCCTTTTGATAATGAGAGGCATAAGAATGTCGTCATCGATGATTTCAAGAAAATCCCGGGGAGTCCTGTGGCATATTGGACTTCTGTGGCTATGCGTGAGTGCTTTTTAAACAATCCGAGTTTCTCAAAATACTCAGATACGCGTATTGGTTTGATAACAGGAGATAACGATAAATATATTCGGCTCTGGCATGAGGTATCACAGGATCAGGTTGGGTTTGTAAGCTCAAGAGATGAAGCCAAAAATTCTAAAAGAAAGTGGTTCCCTCAATCTAAGGGCGGAGACTTTAGGCGCTGGTACGGAAATAATGAGTCAGTTTTAGATTGGTCGAATGATGGTTATGAGCTACAAAATCGTATGCATGAATCAGGAGCGCGCACACTGGCTCATAATTTTAACTTAGATCGCATTTTTAACAAAGGCATCACATGGACTAAAATTTCTTCAGGAATGTTCGGGGCAAGATATCAACCAGAGGGTTTTTTATTTAACGATGCTTCTGCGAACGCATTTCCACTCAAGGATGAGCATGAGCTTGTCTTGCTAGCATTTCTTTGCTCAAAGCTACCGATAGAAATGCTGAAAGCAATGAATCCAACTCTAAATTTTCTACCCGGGAATATTAGTTCTTTGCCAGTCGCCAAGCATCTTTTGTTAAGTGATACTTTATCTAATAACTCCCAGGAAATAATCAATCTTTCTAAAGCTGACTGGGATTCATATGAGAACTCATGGGGCTTCACTGTGCTCCCAATCGTTAGTCAATGTGGAGGGGTATTTGAATTAAGCACTTGCTACGAAAAAATTAAGCTAGTTTGGAAAGAATTGACAAGTAAAATGCAGTGCATGGAAGAAGAAAATAATCACCTATTTATCCACGGCTATGGCTTGCAAAATGAGCTATCATCTGAGGTTCTAATAGAAGAAGTTACTCTCTCCTGCAATCCTCATTACCGCTATGGCGGCAACCGTTCCGATGAAGAGTTGGAAACCTTGCTCCAGTGCGACACCCTTAAGGAACTGGTTAGCTACGCCATCGGCTGCATGATGGGCCGCTACTCGCTGGACAAGCCCGGCCTGATCCTCGCCAGTCAGGGCGAAACCGTCCGCGACTACCTCGCCCAGATACCCGAGCCAAACTTCGCCCCGGATGACAATGCCATCATCCCGCTCACCGATCAGGAATGGTTCCCCGACGACGCCACCAACCGCTTCCGCGATTTCGTGCGTACTGTGTGGGGTGAGGAACATTTGCAAGAAAACCTCGATTTCGTCGCCGAAAGCCTCTGCCTGCACGCCATTAAGCCCAAGAAAGGCGAGGCTGCCCTGGACACCATTCGCCGCTACCTAAGCACCCAGTTCTTCAAAGACCACCTGCGCACCTACAAGAAACGCCCCATTTACTGGCTGTTTTCCTCCGGCAAGCAGAAAGCCTTCGAGTGTTTGGTTTACCTGCACCGCTACAACGAAAGCACCCTAGCCGAGATGCGCACCGACTACGTCATCCCGCTCACCACCAAGCTCGCCAGCTACGTGGAAAAGCTAGAGCAAGACAAAGACGCCAGCACCTCCGCCGCCGAAGCAAAAGCCATCGAGAAGGAATTGAGCAAGCTCTACAAGCAACAAGCCGAACTCAACACCTTCGACGAGAAGCTGCGCCACTACGCCGACCAGCGTATTTCACTGGATCTGGATGATGGGGTGAAGGTGAACTACGGGAAGTTTGGGGATTTGTTGGCTGAGGTGAAGCAAGTGGTGGGGAAGTGATTTATGGAGCTTAAAAATATCGAAGAGCTGATTGATAACGAGGGTGAAATCACCATCGGTAGAATTGGGCCGGTGCGCTGCGGTGCTTCTGCAAGCGATGAAGCTAATTGCCTTGCGATGTTAGCTAGGCGGCCTGGCGAGTCGTTTGAGGCGTTGCTTATACGCCTAGATTCCGCGATTGAGGATGCTATTGAGCATGATATCTTCGCAGATGAAATCAATCCATAAAGTGCAATGTATGGAGCTTTGATGACAACTCCTATTGGCCGTTGGCGCATCACCTGGATGGAAACCTGGGATCAGGACTTTGTCGATTTGATTGAGCCTGGGCACTTTCGGTTCGATGACAATGGCCTTGGCTACTTTATCTTCGGTGCTGTTGAAGGTCAGCTCGACTACCGTCTTTCAGAAGAGGGCAAGCGTATCGATTTCACCTGGTCGGGTAATGATGAGGGCGATGAGAAATCTGGCCGTGGTTGGTTTACGTTTTCATCATCGCGTATCACCAAAGGGTATTTTTTCATTCACTGCGGGGATGAATCAGCGCTAGAAATTGAACGGCAGCCGTGAAGAGAAAAATAATAAGTAGCAAGCTCCTATTGTGGCTCATATACTAATATTTAATAAATTAGTAGTTGGAGCAATGTGATGAAGGTGCCTGTCTCTCCACCGTCCCAGGAAAAGCTACTTGAGCTGCTCAAAAGTGGCGATGTCGCTAAAATGGCGTTGCTCTTTGGTCAGGCGGTTGGGCCGACGGACAGTAAAGGCCGTTACCTACACTGGGACAAGCTTAGGCATCTGGCCATGCCTAAAGGTTATGATGCCGAGCTTTACTGGCTGGCCATGCGCAACGCGCGAGAGAAAATTTCCAGAGACCTATCTTTTAAGGATAAGCAGGGGGCTCCCTTTCGGTTTTGCATACCGGATACCGTGATGCGTGACATTCTCTGGATCAGTGAGAACGCGACGGGGGCAATCAAGGCAGACAGTAAAATCTCAGACCCTCACACAAAGCAAACTTACCTGATCAACTCGCTGATTGAAGAAGCCATCAATTCGAGCCAACTGGAAGGGGCTTCAACCACCCGCCAGGTGGCCAAGGATATGCTACGTTCGGGAAGAAAACCCAAAGATCATTCTGAAAAAATGATTCTTAACAACTATAACGCCATGCGTTTCATTCGTGAGTACAAGGAAGAAACACTCACGAAGTCAATGATATGCGAATTACATAAGATCGTGACAGAAGATACGTTACCTACAGAAGATGCTGATAAAGCCGGTGTTTTTCGAGGTCCAGATGAAGACATAAGGGTGTACTCACTCGATGACAAGCTGCTACATACGCCGCCATCCTATCAAGAGCTTGATGACCGTATTCAGCAGCTATGTGACTTCGTCAATGCGGAAAATGAGAACGAGGCTAGCTTTATACCGCCTGTTATCAAGGCCATCGTTGTCCACTTCATGATTGGGTATGACCACCCCTTTGTGGATGGCAATGGCAGAACGGCACGGGCTCTTTTATATTGGGTGATGGCCAAGGAGGGGTATTGGCTGATGGAGTATATCTCTATCTCTCGGGTGCTGAAGCAGGCACCCGCACAATACATGGCGGCATACCTGCATACAGAAACGGATGGTAATGATGTTACTTATTTCATTATTCATCAGCTTGAAGTGATCAAAAAATCGATTGCTGATCTGCATCGCTACCTCACTGACAAAGCAGGAGAGTACAGAGAGGCTGAAAAAATCCTCAAGAAATCAAAGCTCAATGGTTTGCTCAACCATCGGCAGCTGGGGCTGTTAAAAAATGCGTTGGATAACCCTGGGATGGAGTACACCATTAAATCCCATCAGAATTCCCATGGGATTGCTTATCAGACCGCACGAACCGACTTGTTAGCGCTATCAGATAAGTATCATCTGCTGAAAAAATATAAAGTCGGTAAAAAGGACGTTTTTATCGCGCCTGCCAATATGCTGAATCTGATAAAAAATGACTGATGTATATTTTCCCGTGCCAGAGCAGAGCAGAGCAGAGCAGAGCAGTGCATGGCTAGGCAGCGCTGCCGCTTTTACTGATCCGAACGTGATAATATTTTGAATCCTAAGTCTTTTCGCGTCTAAGTACACGTCGCTATCTATGAGATGGCGGCGTGACTGGCAGCAAGTTTTAACGTTTATGTGGCAAGGAGGCTAGATGCAGCTCGACCAACTCCAGCAGGGCTTACAACACGCCTTCTTCACCGACCGCCATCGGATTGTCTTCTGGTACGATGCTCCTAGCCACTTTGCGGATTCGCTCAGCGAGCTTACGCTGGAAGGCGTTCAGGTGATCAATATGGCGGGGGAGTCCACCCTGGGCGTGAAGCTACGCCTGGAGCTGGAAGAGCCTGAGACGCCTACGTTGCTCTACTTTCCCTCCGCCGAGCCAGCCCCGGAAGAGGACTGGCTGCTGGATATTAAGCTGTACTCTGGTCGCTTCTACGCCGACCGCGTTTCGATGATTTTCAATGAGCTGGGCCTAACCCGCCATGTACTGCGCGAGCACTTGGCGCAGCGGCAGGCGTTCTTGGCCAGTCGTAAGCGAATCGAAGCGTTGAAGCGTTTGGTCACGCCTTCTCTTAGTGAAGATGAGCTGGATCTGGCGATGCTGGCCGTGGTGGTGGGGGCAACGTCAATTGACGTCGCCACGCTGCTGTTTCATCTGGCTGAAGAAGCGGTGGCCAATGAACTGGGGTTAGAGACGAACCCAGCGGCGTTGACCGAGGCCGAAAAGTACGCTTTGGTGCCTGCGCTGGTGCGTGCTCTGCAGGCCGAGGTGGGTTACCCCGCTGGCCAAGCAGAGCTTAGCGGTGAAGCGCCGCTAAACTTCGGCCAGCTAATGCTGCGGTTATTGATTACTGGCTACTGCGAGAGCATTTCTGATATTCCTGACTGGGCGCGTCAGGTGGCCATTCCCTCTGTTAATGCGCGTGCATCTTCGCGGGCGCTGCTCACCCGCTGGCGAGATAGCTCGCGCTTTTACCCCGCGTTTGATGTGATCTCCGGGTGGGTGGCAGATGCCCAGCGCATTGATGACAAGCTGCAGGATGTGCCGCTAGAGCAGCTAAGCCATGTGGCGACGTTTGAGGTGGTGGAGAAGCAGATCATTGTCGATCTCTGCCAGGCGATTCCCACGGCGGATGCCCGCGACCTGAAGCTATTCGACAGCATCATTGTGGCGCGCCTGGACGGTTATTGGGCATCGCGGCATAAAAACGATGCCCGCCGCGAGCGCTACCGGCAGCTGTATGCCGCACTGACGGCGGCGATTGCGCTGTTTAGCCTGCGTCATCTGCATGCTAAAGGCTTTCATTACGAGAGTGTTGAGGCGCTCTACCACGCTTACCAAACAGATCTCTACCGTTTTGATAACGCCTATCGCCATTACGCGGTGGCCTCGGATACCACCGGCGTTGAGCTGCTTAAAAACCTGGATGCCGCTGTTGAGCGCTGTTACGACGAGTGGTTCCTGGGCCAGCTCACCCGTAACTGGAGCGAGCGCGTGGAAGCCGAACAGCGGCTCACCCACTGGAAGCTACCCAATATCCCCAGCCAGCAGCATTTCTACCGAGATTGGGTGCAGCCCCAGCTAGCCGCTAGCCGCCAAAAGCGTGTGGTGGTGGTGATAAGCGATGCCTTCCGCTATGAAGCGGCGGAAGAGCTGCGTGAGCGCATTAATGCCAAGCGTTATAGCGAAGCGACGTTAAAAAGCCAGTTAGGTGTGGTGCCTAGCTACACCACGCTGGGAATGGCCTCGCTGTTACCGCACCGAGAGCTCAGCTATCAGCCGGGCAGCGATACGGTGCTGGTGAATGGCCAATCCACCCAAGGTACGGCGAACCGCAGCAAGTTACTCAAAGCCGCGCTAGGCGGGGAGGCGTTAGCTGTGACCGCCGAGGACGTAAAAGGCTGGAGCCGTGAAGAAGGGCGCGAAAAGATCAAAGGCGTGCAGCTGATGTACGTTTACCACAACGTGGTGGATGCCCGTGGGGATGCCGCTAACACCGAAAGCGAGACGTTCGCAGCGGTGGAGGATGCCATAGATGAACTGGATCAGCTGACCCGTAAAATTCTCATGCACCTGAACACCAGCACGGTGCTGGTCACCGCCGACCACGGTTTCCTGTTCCAGCGCAGCGCGTTAGATGCTACCGACCGCACGGCGCTGTCAGACAAGCCAGCGTCGGCCTTCAAAAGCAAAAAGCGCTATGTGCTGGGCGAGTCGCTGCCCGATAACCCCAGCGTGTGGCACGGCCATACCCGCGATACGGCAGGCACCACCTGCGATACCCAGTTCTGGATACCCAAAGGCGCGCATCGTTTTCACTTTGTCGGCGGGGCACGCTTTGTACACGGGGGCATTATGCCCCAGGAAATCGTGGTGCCCGTGCTCACCGTTCAGCAGCTGCGGGGTGAGAAGGTAGAAAAGCGCACCAGCCGCAAGGTGGAAGTGATCTCACCCAAGGCATCGCTGAAGATGGTCAATAACATTCAGCGCTTCGACCTGCTGCAAACCGAAGCGGTGAGCGAGCGCCTCCGCCCGGTCACGCTGTCGGTGGCGATTTACGCGGGCAGCGAGGTCGTTTCCAGTGAAGAAGTCGTGACCTTCGATAGCGCAAGCGACAATATGAACGAGCGCATGAAGTCGGTGCGCCTCTCGCTATCGGGCACGTCATTCGACCGTAAAAACGACTACTTTCTCGTGCTGCGCGATAAAGACCTGGGCACCGAGCGGGAGCGCTACCGAGTGGTGATTGATCTCGCGTTTACGGATGATTTTTTCTAGGCCCGTCATCAGCTGGGAAGCTTTTATGTTTGTGCATTGTGCTTTTTTCGTCGTTCAGGAGTGACCGCCCACATGGATTTTGACTCATCTTCCGCCACGCAAGTGACCGGCGCCCTTCAGGACGCCGATCTGGATACGCTGCTCAACACCCACTTTGCAGGCCGCGTGGTGCGTAAGGATCTCACCCAGCGCGTGAAAGAGGGCGCAAACGTGCCCGTGTATGTGCTGGAGTATCTGCTGGGTATGTACTGCGCCTCTGATGATGCGGAGGTGATCGCTACGGGATTGGAAAACGTTAAAGCGATTCTGACGGATAACTACGTTCGCCCAGATGAAGCGGAGAAAGTGAAATCCATCGTGCGTGAGCGCGGCAGCTTCAAGGTAATTGATCGTGTCACGGTGCGTCTGAATGAGAAAAAAGACCGCTATGAAGCCGCGTTCAGTAACCTGGGCATCAAGGATGCCGAAATCTCTGCAGGCATTGTTAAAGAGCACGAGAAGCTGTTGGTAGGCGGTATTTGGGTGATCGCCACACTCAGCTACTTCCATGAAGAGGGGCAAACAAGTTCGCCGTTTGGCGTCAGCCTGCTCAAGCCGATTCAGATGCCCCACATGAATATGGACGAGCTGTTTGAAGGGCGGCGAGGGTTCACCAATGCTCAATGGCGTGAAGTGCTGATTCGCTCGATTGGTATGGAACCTACCGAGCTGGATGAGAGCGTGCAATGGCACCTGCTGGCCAGAATGATTCCGTTTGTCGAGAACAACTACAACGTTTGCGAGCTAGGGCCACGGGGCACTGGCAAAAGCCATATCTACAAAGAGTGTTCACCCAACAGCATTTTGGTCTCCGGCGGGCAAACCACGGTGGCTAACCTGTTCTACAACATGAGCTCGCGGCGCATTGGCCTGGTGGGTATGTGGGACTTGGTGGCATTCGATGAAGTGGCCGGTATCTCGTTCAAGGATAAGGACGGGGTGCAGATCATGAAGGATTACATGGCCTCTGGCTCTTTTGCCCGTGGGCGCGAACAGATGGAAGCCTCAGCCTCGATGGTGTTCGTCGGCAACATCAACCAAAGCGTGGAGTCGCTGGTGAAAACCAGCCACCTATTGACGCCATTCCCCGATGCCATGATTGATGCTGCCTTCTTTGACCGCTTCCATGCCTATATTCCCGGCTGGGAAATCCCCAAGATGCGGCCCTCATTCTTCACTCAGCGCTATGGGTTTATCGTCGATTACCTAGCGGAATTCTTCCGTGAAATGCGCAAGCGCAGCTTCGCTGATGCGATTGATCGCTACTTCTCGTTGGGTGATAACCTCAACCAGCGTGACGTGATCGCGGTACGTAAAACGGTGTCGGGCCTGCTGAAGCTGATGTTTCCCCATGGCGGCGGTTCACAAGGGCTGATGAAAGACGATGTACGGGACTGCCTGGAATACGCCATGCAGGTACGCCGCCGCGTGAAGGAGCAGCTGAAAAAGATTGGTGGCATGGAGTTTTACGATGTTCATTTCAGCTACATCGACAAAGAGACCCTGGAAGAGCACTTTGTGTCGGTGAAAGAGCAGGGCGGTGGCGGCCTAATTCCAGAAGGCCAAGGCAAGCCAGGCGTGGTGCATACCATTGGCCTCAGCGATAAAGGCATGCCGGGGGTTTATCGCATCGAAATGCAGGTAACCGCAGGCAGCGGCAAGCTGGCCATGTCAGGGCTCTGGAATTCCACTTCAGCCAAAGAGCAAGTCAAAATGGCGTTCGATTACTTCAAAGCCAACGCCAGCCGCATCAGCGGAGCCCGCAAGGTGTTGGAGCATGATTTCCACCTGCATGTGGTTGACCTGCAAAATAGCGGTGTCCTGCGAGATCTCTCGCTCGCCAGCCTGGTCGCGTTCTCTTCAGGCCTGGTAGGTAAACCTACCCAAAGCCAAATGGTCGTGCTGGGCGATATGAGCCTGGGAGGAAGCCTAAAACCCGTCGAAAGCATAGCGGAATGCCTGCAGGTTGCCTTCGACGCCGGTGGCAAGCGCGTCACCCTGCCCATGAGCAGTGCCATGGATATTCCTACCATCCCCGGAGAGCTGTTCACCAAGTTCCAGACCAGCTTCTATGCCGAACCGATTGATGCAGTGGTCAAAGCGCTTGGGGTGGATTAAGGTTAATGAGTCTACCGTGATACTGCATTCATAGTTTCGCACGCACTGCAGAAGGCACTAAGGAATTCACCTGGTGTCTGGAAGGTGGCGGATAATATCAAGATCTGAATACGCTCTATGCTAGAGGCCGATAACATTCGGTTTAGTCATCGAATCACTTAACGTGGTTCGATGACTTTACACTTCGGGTGCCCCGCTAGGGAGAGAGGGCGACTACTTAATCTGCTGTTCGGTGAAGCGCTGCATGATGGTGAGCGTCTTATCGCTGACGTGATGCTCCATCCCTTCGGCATCAATTCTTGCCGTGCTGTCATCTACGCCGAGCGCCCGCAAAAAGTGCAATACAATGTCGTGGCGGGCGCGGGACGTTTCCGCCATTTTCTGACCCTCTTCGGTCAAAAAAAGCGAGCGATAGGGCTTGCTGGTCACTAATCCTAGTTCATTCAAGCGACGAATCATTTTCGATACGGTTGCTTGGCTTACTGCCATACGATTGGCGATATCGGCGGCGCGTGCCTCGCCGCGATGCCGAATTAAATCGCCAATTAGCTCGACATAATCTTCGATCAACTCGGTTTCGTGTGCATTGCGCACCGTTTCATACTGCTGTGCGTGCTGTTCCACAGGCGGTAGTGCATCACCACTGTGTCCAGAGGGGGAGGAGGTGCGCCGCTGTTGGTGATCACTCATTGGCAAAGGTTATCAAAGTTAGTGGAAACGTTAATTGGCGATGGTAGCGCATTTTTGAAGATAATTGTTAGCCAAGGCTAAACTGTTTGCACATTGCTTTTTTGTTGAGCTAAAGTTATCTGTAACACGAGCCTAGCACAGAAGAGAGATCCAGTGGCTAAACCATACTTGCTAGCAGCTTTGAGCGTGCCGTTCGCCTGGTGTGGCGTTTTGACCAGTGCTCAGGCCGATGAGTTGCAAAATCCGCCCATCGAGATTGCCGTGACGTTTTCAGTTCTTGGCGACTTGGTGAAGAAAGTGGCCGGCGATGATGCGAACGTCACGGTGCTGACACCGATCAACGCCGAAGTGCACGAGTGGGAGCTCACCCCAGATAATTTTGCTGCGCTCGAGGACGCCGACATCGTTTTTTATAACGGTTATCAGCTCGAGCAGTGGATGCGCCAAGTATCGGCGACGGTCAACGATGACATACCTATGATCGCCGTGGCAGAGGCGTCGGGTTATCCGACGCAAACGATCGTCACCGGTGAGATGGAAGGCGACGTGGACCCACACCTGTGGATGGACCCGCGGGCTGCCAGTGCCTATGTGCAAGCCATTGCCAACACGTTGGAGGATAGCCTGCCCCATCAAGCCGATGCAATTCAGCAGCGTGCAGCGGCATTGGAAGCGCAACTGCACGATCTACATGTCGAGCTCCAAGAAACGCTCGAAGCCATTCCCGAAGAGCGCCGCGTGCTGCTCTCCAGTGAAGCAGCCTTTCTCTACTTTGCCGACGCGTATCGGTTCGAGCACGACGGCATTTGGGGGACCAATGCCGAAACAGAGGGCTCTCCGCGCCAGTTGATGCGGGTCATCGATCGAATCAACGAGCGTCAACCGGCGGCACTGTTTTGGGAAAGCACGATTTCTGACCGCCATGTGACCAGTATCGCACGTGATACGGGGCTGCCCGTTGCCGGGCCGCTGTATGTCGACTCGTTGAGTGAGCCTGACGGGGAGGCTGCCGATTACTTTGCCATGCAGCGTCATAACGTTGCCTTGCTGCGTCGCTACTTGGCTAGCGAGTAAATCACGATGTCCTCACTACCGTCTCAACCAGCCAGCGCCATCGATGTGAGCGGTGTCTATGCGGCTTACCAGCGTCAGCCCGTGCTAGAGGATATCCACCTCTCGCTGCCAAGCGGGCGTTGGACGGCCATCGTCGGGCCGAACGGCGCAGGCAAGTCGACGCTGTTTCACGTGCTGACCGGTAGTATGAAACCCTTACGCGGCCGCGTGACGGCATTTGGTCAAGCCATCGAGCATCATCGAAAAGCCGGGCGCATTGCCTACATGGCCCAGCGAGAGGCCATCGAGTGGGACTTCCCTATTTCGGTGTGGGAAACCGTGATGAGCGCCCGCTATGGCCACATGCGTCAAGATGCGTGGTGGCGGAGGCTGCTTCCTGCGCGTTGGCATTCGTCACGGCATCGTGATGCGGTGGAAAAGGCGTTAAACGACGTTGATATGCTGGCATATGCCGAGCGGCCGATCGGGGCCTTATCGGGCGGACAAAAAAAACGCGTGCTGCTAGCGCGTGCGTTAGCGCAAGAGGCGAGTATCCTGCTGCTCGATGAGCCGCTCGCGGGGGTCGACCCACCTAGCGAGCGACTCATTCTCGACGTGCTCAAACGCGAACGCGAAGCCGGGCGAACCATCGTGATGGTGACGCACGATATGCCGGGCGCGCGTCGCTACGTGGACCATGTGGTACTGATCAATCGATTCATTCGCGGCGAGGGCGCGCCCGACGAAATGCTGAGCGATAGCAAGTTGGCCGAACTTGCGGTGAGTTCTATTGCAAATTCTCCAGCGGATGTCGGGCGTGTCCGCCTTCCTGCATTTGCCAGCAAAGAATAGGCGACTTGAATGTTAGAAACGTTGGATGTTTGGAGTAGTGCGCTGGTGGCGGGGCTCATTGCGGCGCTGATGGTGCCCGTGAACCTAATGCCCGACAGCGTATCAGAGGCGTTTCAGTACGCCTTCATGCAGCGTGCGCTGCTCACGTCGATGATGGTGGGAGCCATCTGCGGCATGCTTTCGTGTTACGTCGTGCTCAAGCGTTGGTCGTTGCTGGGGGATGCGATCTCTCATGCGGTGCTGCCTGGGGTGGCGGTTGCCTACCTGCTGGGCCTGCCTTTTTTTATCGGTGCCTTCGTCACTGGAGCGCTGACGTCGCTCGGTATTGGGGCAATCGAGCGGCACACGCGCATCAAATCCGATGCCGCCATGGGGATCATGTTTACCGGGGCATTTGCGCTGGGCGTGGTCTTGATCAGTAAGATCGCCTCTAGCACTCACTTGATGCATATCCTGTTTGGCAACGTGCTCGGAGTGCAGCAGTCGGCACTATTGCTCACGTTGGCGGCCAGCCTTGTTGCGCTGTTGGTGGTATGGCTGGCTTATCGTCCGCTCATGCTTTACGCCTTCGATCCCACGCAGGCCCAAGCGCTTGGCTTCAATACGGGAGTGATACATTACGGTTTGATTCTACTGCTCACGCTCACCATCGTGGCCAGTTTGGAAACCGTCGGTATCATCCTCGTGGTGGCCATGCTGATTACGCCGGGCGCCACGGCCCACTTGCTGACCGACCGCTTCAAAACGATGCTGTTTATCTCCGTGGGGATTGGGGTGGGGTCTGCCGTGTTGGGGCTATGGCTCTCGTTTGCGTTTGACGTAGCGTCCGGTGGCACCATCGTCTTGGTAGCAACGGGGTGCTTCTTCACGGCGCTGCTGTTTTCGCCAAAGCACGGTGTGCTGATGCGGCTTTGGCGGCATCGAAGCTTGGGAGGCGCTAATTAGTTTCCCACCCGATGACGAGCCGTGGGTAGTCGATGATCCCAATGACGCTGTGTTTTGCATCGACGACCGGTGCTTGGGATAAACCAAACTGAGCAAACAGGCGAGCGCAATAGCGAATATTCATTTCCGGACGGACGCTAATGATCGGTTTGCTCATGATTTCGTAAAGGCTTACACGGTCTGCAGAGCGATTGACTGCGAGCACTTTTTTAGCAATATCAGAGGCTAACACAAGCCCCAGTTCATCTTTCTCATCGCGCCTATCAACGATGATAGCGGTGGCATCGTATTGCCTCATTAGTTCAATGCCGTCAGTAACGGTCATAAAACCATCGGTCGTCACATAGCGGGAGTGCATGACGTCCTGGGCAGTGCGCTCCGTCAGTGATGAGCTTGCCATTGTTAAAGCCTCTCTCTAGCCTAGCGGTTGATCGAATGCATCTTCGAGGGATTTCACTTGGTGTGCGACGCCTACCGCATCCTCGACGTCTAGCTGAAAGGCGATGCCTGTTCCCGACGTGTCGTCAAATGCACCCACTTCCGCGATCGCTTCGAGAATTGAACGGCTAATATGCTCCTCCACTAAAAAGAGCAGCACGTCACGTTGCGACGTAATGTCCATGCCAAAAATGCCTTTTGCTTTTTTTAAGCCTTCGCCACGCGCGTTATTGATGACAGTGGCGCCGGTGGCTCCAGCATCTCTAGCTGCCTGAAGTATCTGGTCGCTTAGCTCATCTTCTACAAGCGCGACAATGAGTTTAAAGCGCATGGGTATCTCCTTGATGAGACTTTGTCACTGACGTGCCTGAGAGCGGCTGTATTTTCGATGGCCTATTGCTTCGCCATCGAGCAATTTGGGCGTATCCCATTACCGTGATAATAGGGAATAGGCAGGCAAGCGCGATCATTCCAAAGCCATCCATTAACGCGCTACGACCGGGTATCGAGGAGGCTAATCCAAGACCTAGCGCGGCGATGATCGGCACGGTAATGGTCGATGTCGTGACGCCCCCGGAATCGAATGCAAGGGGAATAATCGACTTTGGGGATCGTAGGGTTTGGACAATCACTAGGCAGTACGCTCCTAGCACGAACCACTGCAAAGGTAGGCCCATGACGATGCGCCATGCGCCCAGGGTGATTCCAACGGCCATGCCGAGGGCAACGGCGAGCCGCAGGGTAAAAGGGTTGATCGTACCGCCGGATATTTCGCCAGCTTTGATCGACACCGCGATCAGCGATGGCTCGGCAATCGTAGTGCTTGCGCCAATCGTAAACGCGAAAATATAGACCCAGTAGTAGTCGCTCCAATGCCGCTGAGCTCCCTCTGTCATGGCAGGTAGAAAATCGGGGTGTGTCAATTGGCTGGCCATCAACTCACCCATGGGAAACAGGGCTTGCTCTAGCCCTATCAAAAAGACAGAGAGTCCTACCCATACCATGAAAAAACCAATAGCGACCTTAAGAAACCGTTTGACCGGCTTGCGGATCACCAAATATTGGAAGCCAAAAATAATCGCCACGATGGGAAGAATATCGCGTAGCGTCCCCCAAAAAACAGCCAGCATATTCATGATCTTCCCTCTGCAACGAGATCAAGGCCAACAATACCGAAAAGCAGTACGAAAATGATGGGCATAACGGAAGCAAATGCAATCAAACCAAAGCCGTCCAGCATAGGGTTGCGGCCTTTGATGGCCGTGGCCAAGCCAACGCCGAGTGCCGTAACAAGAGGGACAGTAATGGTCGATGTCGTGACACCTCCCGAATCATAAGCAATGCCAACGAGCTCAGCAGGCGCTAACAGCGTCAAGAGCAGTACAAGAATATAACCACCAATGATCATCAAATGCAGCGGCCAGCCTTTAAAGATACGCAGTACGCCAACGACCACGGCGGTGCCTACGGAAAGCGCTACGATCATGCGGAGCGTGAACGCAAAGGACGTTTGGGCGAGACTGCTATTCTCGATCAGACCGCTTTCGGAGACGACAATCGCTGCACGAGCCGCCACGGCAATCAGTGCTGGCTCTGCGACGGTGGATCCAAACCCCAGTGCAAAAGCAAATAGAAGGAGCCAAACGACAGAACCTTTATGAACGAAAGCACGTGCGAGGTTCTCTCCTAAAGGAAACAGTCCCAGCTCTAGCCCCTTGATGAAGAGCGTTAGCCCGATCACTACAAACAGTAGCCCTAGTGCTAAATCGAAAAGCGCCAATGTATCGGGAAGAGGTTGTTGGATGACGAGCGTTTGAAAGAAGCTCATAACCAGCACAACGGGTAGCAAATCCCGAAGACTGTTTTTGAGCTGCAGGGCGAGAGAGTGAATAAAGTTCATTAGTGCCCTTTTTCAATGGCTGATACGTCTATACTCATCAGTGTAATGGTTACGCATGTCGTCTCTTTTGATCTAGGACACGTTGCGAGTGTTCTCTAGTCAACAAAGTTGGCTGCCTAACAGCAGCATCGAAGGGTCTAGTGCGTGCCAGCCCCACCATGCCAGCAATATCAAGCCACTCACTATCGGTAGGGCAATCAAACTCCACCATAGACTTGAACGCATCATGTCGTCACCTGTCCCGCAGAGGGGCGTGCCAGCGGCTTCTCACTGATGAACCAGTGGAGCGCGGCGGCGACCACGGACAGCACGATGGCAATCTGCCACACCGTATCGTAGTGGCCGGTGAGGTCGTACAAAAATCCACCCAGCCACACGCCCATAAACGAGCCCAGCTGATGAAAGAGAAACACGATGCCGCCCAACATCGAGAGATGGCGAACGCCAAACACCGATGCGACGATACCGTTGGTGAGCGGAACGGTGGAGAGCCATAACAGCCCCATGGCGATCCCGAAGAGATAAGCGCTGGTCGTCGTCAGGGGTAGGGCGATAAAGGCCGTGATGATCACGCCCCGGATGAGGTAAAGCCAGCTCAATAGGCGCGGTTTCGACCAGATACCCCCCATCCAGCCAGCGGTGTAGGTGCCCACGATATTGAACAGACCCACCAGCGCGAGCACCGTGGTGCCGACTTGGACGGCCAAGCCGTTATCGAACAGGTAGCCTGGCAAGTGGACCGCAATGAACACCACTTGGAAGCCGCAGACGAAAAAGCCCAGGCAAAGTAGCCAAAATCCTTTTTGCCCCGCCGCTTCGTTAAGCGCATCGCGCAGGCTCAAGTCGCCCAGTGCCTTCGGGCTGGGCCGGTCTTTGAGCATGGCGCCCAGCGGTATCATGAGTGCGGCAATCGCCCCCATGGCCAGGAGCGCAGAGGACCAGCCTAGCCACTCGATCAATCCCAGCGTGCCGGGCAGCATGGCAAATTGACCAAACGAGCCCGCCGCACTGACGATCCCCATGGCCATGCTGCGCTTCTCAGCGGGAACGGCCCGGCCGACGGCGCCCAGAATCACCGAAAACGTCGTTCCCGATAGGCCGAAGCCAATCAGCAGACCCGCGCTGACAGTCATGCCGAGCGCGCTGGTCGAAAGGCTCATGAAGCAGAGCCCCAGTACGTAGAGGATGCCGCCCGCCACGATGATTTTGGCCGCGCCAAAACGGTCGGCCAGCGCCCCGGTAAATGGCTGGGACAGCCCCCAAATGAGGTTTTGGACGGCCAGTGCGAACGCAAAAACGCCGCGCCCCCAGCCGAAATCGCTGCTCATGGGCTCGAGAAACAGCCCGAACCCATGACGTAGCCCCATGGCCGTGGAAATAACCAAGCTGGCGAGCACGATCAACAGCAGCGTATGGTGTTTCTGAAGGGCCATGGCACGTCTCTTATGGTGGATTGGTTAACGCGTTAATCAACTATCGCATGGCATTGGCGATTTTAGAAGCTTCCAAATAGGGTGCCGAGCGTAATCACACTCATCAGCGCGGCGATGGGGAGCACGATGGTGACCATGGCGACATTGCCATACGACTGGCGGTGGGTCAGCCCGCAAATGGCCAGAAGTGTGATGACGGCGCCGGAATGGGGGAGCGTATCCATGCCGCCCGCGGCCAGCGTCGCCACGCGGTGCATGAGCTCTGGGTCGATGCCAGCCTGTTGCGCCATGGCCAGATACTCGCTACCCAAGGTTTGGAGTGCAATGGAGAGCCCGCCGGAGGAGGAGCCGGTGATGCCTGCCAGCACGCTCATCGCCATGGCTTCGGAGATGAGGGGGTTACCGGGGGAGACATTGAGCACCGCATCGCGAAGGATGGCAAAGCCTGCCAAGCTGGCGATGACCGCGCCGTAACCCACTTCAGAGGCCGTGTTGAAAATAGGTAGCAGCGAACCAAAGCAGCCTTGATTGATGGTGGCTTTCAAGTCTTGCCAGTGGCGCCAGCGGGTGATGATCAGCCAAGCCGAGGCGCTCAGCAGGGCAATCAGAATGGCCCAAAGCCCGGTCTGTCGGCTGGGTGTGACGTTATCGAACGCGTCGCTGATGAAGCTCAGGTCCATCGCCGGGAATACCCAGTAAGTAAAGAGGGCATTGAGACCAATCACCATAACCAGTGGGATCAACGCGATGGCCAGCGGCATGCCGGGTGCTGTGTCGACGTCGCTGTGGGTATCGGTTTCACGTTCCGTGTGGGTACCGTAACCCTCCCTTTGGGCAGCGGCTTTCTTGACTCGCGACTGAAGGTAGAACGTTCCTAGACCTAGCATGATCGACCCAGCAATGATGCCAAGCCCCGGTGCCGCGAAGCTGTTGGTGCCAAAGTAAGGGATGGGAATCGCGTTTTGGATGGCTGGCGTGCCGGGCAGCGCCGTCATGGTAAAGGTGAAGGAGCCTAGAGCGATGGAGGCGGGGATGAGGCGCTTGGGCACATTGGCCTGGCGGAACAGCTCACGGCTGATCGGGTAAATGGCAAAGGCCACGACGAACAGCGAGACGCCGCCATAGGTCAGAACGGCGCAGGCCATGACGACCGTCAGCACCACGTGATGCGTGCCCAGCCGCTTGACGATACCGTTGGAAATGGACTGAGCGGCGCCTGAATCTGCCATCAACTGACCGAAGAGCGCACCAAGCAAGAAAAGCGGGAAGAACTGCATAACATAGTTACCCAGGGCGCCCATGAAGGTGTTGGTGTAAATCGGCAGTAAAAAAGCGCCGTCGCCTGATAGTAAAACCGCTAACGCGGCCATTAACGGCGCAAGCAGGAGGACCGAGATACCTCGGTAGGCCAGCAGCATCAACAGCAACAATGAGACGATAATAGCGAGCATGCCCATACAGGATCCTAAGTATTTGTTAATTTAGTTATCGGTGCGTGTAAACGAAGGCCGGGATACTAGGCATTATGTTGCATAGCAGCAATAGCGTTGTGACTAAAGTCGTAACCAAAAGAGAGCGTCACTTTCGCCTGCTTAAGCGCGCCTCATCTGTTAAAATCCGCCACCTTTGGCGTTGATGACCTTCCAATAACCCAGGGTATTTCCATGAATGCAGTAATTCTCGCAGTGCTCGTCATGGTGGCACTGTCGCTTCTTCGTGTGTCCGTCGTATTTGCGCTGGTGGTCGGTGCGTTAGTAGGGGGGCTGGTCGGAGGCCTTTCCCTGGACGATACGCTCAGCGCGTTCAACGAGGGCGTCGGCGGAGGCGCGCAGGTGGCGCTGGCGTACGCAACCTTAGGCGCTTTTGCCGTGGCCATCTCTCGTTCTGGGTTACCGGACATGCTGGCAAATCGATTGATCACCTTGCTAGGTAAAGAGGCGACCGCCGCCCACCAAGCGCGGGTGAAGATGTTGCTGCTGGTGGCCGTGTTACTGGTCGCCATCTCCTCACAAAATGCCATTCCGGTCCATATCGCGTTCATTCCCGTGCTGATTCCACCGCTGCTGGCGGTGATGAATCGCTTGCAGCTGGACCGCCGCGCGGTTGCCTGCGCGCTGACCTTTGGTCTTACGGCACCCTATATGCTGCTGCCGGTAGGATTCGGGGCGATCTTCTTGAACGATATTTTGTTGGCAAACCTGAACAGTGCCGGAGAGCCACTAGGGCTGGAGATCTCGCGTGGCATGGTGCCCATGGCCATGGCGATTCCGGTGGGAGGCATGGCCATGGGCCTGTTGGTCGCCCTACTGTTTAGCTACCGCGGCCAGCGTAGCTACGCGAGCAAGGACGTGGCCGCGCTCAATGGCCAGACGCACACGCCTGTCGAACCGCACCTCTTAGGGTTAGTCATGTCAGGCGTGGCGATCGTGGCGGCGTTAGGCCTTCAGCTCTACACTGGCTCGATGATCGTTGGAGGCTTGGTGGGTATCGGCTTGCTGTCATTGGGTGGTATTTTCAAATGGCGCGAGGCTGATGATTTGTTCACCAGCGGTATGCGGATGATGGCTTTGATTGGCTTTATCATGATTTCGGCGGCAGGCTTTGCGGAAGTCATGAAAGCCACCGGCGATATCGACTCGCTGGTGGCGGGTGCCTTCGATCTGTTTGGCGATAATCGTGGCTTGGCCGCTTTGGTCATGCTGCTGGTCGGCCTGTTCATTACCCTGGGCATCGGCTCTTCGTTCTCAACCATTCCCATCATTGCGGCGATCTTCGTACCACTGGCCGTGCAGTTTGGTTTCTCACCCATGGCGACCGTAGTGCTGGTGGGCACCGCTGCCGCCTTGGGCGATGCGGGGTCGCCAGCCTCGGATTCCACTTTGGGGCCCACCTCAGGATTGAACGTGGACGGCCAGCATGACCATATGTGGGATAGCGTCGTGCCGACCTTCCTTCACTATAACCTTCCGCTGATTGCGTTTGGTTGGCTGGCGGCCATGACGCTTTGATCTGCGCATCATCCGAAAAAGGCCGCCAAATGGCGGGCGGCCTTTTTTGTTTGCCCGGCGAAGCCGGCAAACCCGGCCATCTGAAAGAAGGTGGCGTCACCCCGACTGAGGGGAAGACAATCCGACTGGCAAGGGCGTCACTGGCCAACGGTGGGGTCTGAAGGAAGCCATAGGAAGTTAACGGTACAC